>CAZRKV010000020.1:0-17211 GCA_964600305.1 uncultured Nocardioides sp.
CGACATCTTCAACGGCTCGCACGTCATCGAGGCGAAGGTGGCCGAGCTGGTCGAGGGGGCCCGTACCGAGATGGACCGGATCCAGGCGATGGGTGGCGCCGTCGCCGCCGTCGACTCCGGCTACATGAAGCAGGAGCTGGTCTCCGCCCACGCCGCCCGGCGCGCCCGGATCGAGTCCGGCGAGGACCAGATCGTCGGGGTCAACTGCTACGAGTCGACCGAGCCCTCGCCCCTGACCGCCGACCTGGACGCCGCCATCCAGGCCGCCGATCCCGAGGCCGAGCAGGCTGCCGTCCGCAGCGTCGAGGAGTGGCGCGCGCAGCGCGACGAGCAGCAGGTGTCCGAGGCGCTGGCCCGGCTGGCGGCGGACGCCAAGACCGAGCGGAACCTGATGGAGGCGACGCTCGCTGCCGCGCGCGCCGGTGCGACGACGGGGGAGTGGGCCGGCACGCTCCGGGAGGTGTTCGGCGAGTTCCGGGCACCCACCGGCGTCTCCGGAGCGGTCGGTGCCGCCGACGCCGGGGCCGAGCTCACCGCCGTGCGCCAGCGGGTGGAGGCCACCGCCGAGGAGCTCGGTGGGCGGCTGCGGCTGCTGATCGGCAAGCCCGGCCTGGACGGACACTCCAACGGTGCCGAGCAGGTGGCGGTCCGGGCCCGCGACGCCGGGTTCGAGGTGGTCTACCAGGGCATCCGGCTCACCCCCGAGCAGATCGTGGCCGCCGCCGTCGCCGAGGACGTGCACTGCGTCGGGATCTCGATCCTCTCGGGGTCGCACATGGAGCTGGTGCCGGCCGTGCTCGAGGGGTTGCGCGAGCAGGGGATGGACGACGTCCCGGTCATCGTCGGCGGGATCATCCCCGAGTCCGACGGACGGCGCCTGGTCGAGATGGGCGTGGCGGGGGTCTACACCCCGAAGGACTTCGGGCTCACCCAGATCATGGACGGCATCGTGGACGTGGTGCGCGCGGCGAACGCGCTGGACTGAAACCGCGGCATTGCAGACTTTCTTGGCCCCTCCCACTAGGGTCGGTCGTGACGGACATCACGGCACCGAGGGGACGTGGGGAGGTCGGGTTGGGTGCTTCGGCAACCGGGCAGACATGGCGCGAGATCATCGCGTCCGCGGTCGACCTGCGCCACGACCTGCACCGCCGGCCCGAGCTCACCTGGGCCGAGCACGGCACCGCCGCGCACGTCCGTGACCGGCTGACCGACCTCGGCATCGCCTGGCGCACCTGCGCCGACACCGGCACGGTCGCGCACCTGGCCACCGGCGCCCCCGGGCGCCACCTGGCCCTGCGCGGCGACATGGACGCGATGCCCGTGGTCGAGGAGAGCGGGGCCGAGTGGTCCTCGCAGGTCGAAGGCGTGATGCACGCCTGCGGGCACGACGGCCACACCGCGACGCTGCTGGCGACCGCCGCCTGGCTGGCCGCGCACGAGGACCGCCTCCCCGGTCCGGTCACCCTGCTCTTCCAGCCGGCCGAGGAGGGAGGGCACGGTGCGCGCGCGATGATCGAGGGCGGAGCGCTCAGGGGGGACGCCCCCGGGCCCGGTCGTCCGGTCGAGGTGGTCTTCGGCTGGCACAACTGGCCCGCGGTCGGCGAGGGGCGCTTCGCCTGCCCCGACGGACCGGTCATGTCGGCGAACGGCACCTTCGAGGTGCGGGTCGAGGGGGTGGGGGGCCACGCCAGCCAGCCGGAGGAGACCCGCGACCCGGTGCTCGCGGTGGCCGCGATCACCGTGGCCCTCCAGCAGGTCGTCGCCCGCCGCCTGGCGCCGCACACGGCCGCCGTGGTGGCCGTCACCTGGATCGACGCCCCGAGCAACGTGATGGTGACCCCGGCCTCGGCGCGCCTGGGGGGCAGCATCCGGGTGCCCGACACCGGCCTGCGCGACGAGGTCTTCTCGATGATCACCGAGGTGGCCGAGGCCACGGCCGCCGCGCACGGGGTCCGCGCCCACACCACCACGACCACCCGGTACGGCGCCACGGTGAACCACGCGGGGCCCGCGGCCGAGCTGCGCGAGGCCCTGCTCGCCGCCGACCCGGACCTGTCGCCCGAGCCCCTGCTGCCGATGCCGGTCCTGGCCTCCGAGGACTTCAGCTACTACCTCGACGAGGTGCCCGGCGCGTTCGCGCTCGTGGGGGCCGCCGGGCAGCACTCCTGCCACAGCCCGCACTACGACTTCGACGACGACCTGATCGCACCGGTGGTCCGCGCCTATGCGCGACTGGCCGGAGCCCCCACCCCGTCCGCGGAACAGACCGCGGCCCCCGAAAGGGCGCCAGCGACGAGCTGAGCACGACCGAGAGGAGCACCACCATGGACACCGCCCCGTTCGAGAGCTGGGAGTCCGAGATCCGTGGCTACTGCCGCGCCTACCCCACGGTGTTCTCCCATGCGTCCAATGCCCGGCAGGTCGCGGAGGACGGGACCAGCTACATCGACTTCTTCGCCGGCGCAGGGGTGCTCAACTTCGGGCACAACAACCCGCGGATGAAGGAGGCGATGATCGAGTTCCTGCAGTCCGACGGGGTCGCGCACAGCCTCGACACCTACACCACCACCAAGCGGGACTTCGTCCAGCGCTTCCACGACGTGGTGCTGGCCCCGCGCGGCATGGACCACAAGATGCAGTTCATGGGGCCCACCGGCAGCAACGCCGTCGAGGCCGCGCTCAAGCTGGCGCGCAACGCCACCGGTCGCCGGCCGGTGGTCGCCTTCTCGCACGGCTTCCACGGGATGACGCTGGGTTCGCTCGCCGTCACCGGCAACGACGCCTTCCGTCGGTGGGCCGGCATCCCCCTGGAGCACGTGGTGCGACTGCCCAACGAGCACGCGCCGGGTGGTGACGTGGCCCTGGACGCCTACCGGGGTGCGCTCGCCGACTCCTCGAGCGGGATGGAGGCGCCGGCTGCGTTCATCGTCGAGCCGATCCAGGCCGAGGGTGGTGTCTGGGTGCACAGCGAGGCCTGGCTGCGCCAGGTCCAGCAGCTGGCTCGTGACACCGGCGCGCTGTTCATCCTCGACGACATCCAGGCCGCCGTCGGGCGCACCGGGTCCTACTTCAGCTTCGACGGGATGGGACTGGACCCCGACATCGTCACCCTGGCGAAGGGGCTGGGGGGTTACGGGACGCCGATCGCGATGAACCTGAACAAGCCCGAGGTCGACCGGCACTGGTCCCCCGGAGCGCACACCGGGACCTTCCGCGGCCAGGGCCTGTCCTTCGTCGCCGGGACCGTGGCGCTGGACTACTTCACCGAGGACGCCACCTTGATGGACCAGGTGCGCGAGCACGGGCGGCAGATGGCCGACCGGCTCTCCGCGATCGTCGAGGCCCACCCCGACCAGGGGTGGCAGGTCCGCGGCAAGGGGATGATGCAGGGCCTCGACGTCGTCGACGGAGCGGTCGCCAAGCAGGTGCAGGCCGAGGCCTTCGCCAACGGGCTGCTCGTGGGCCCGTGCGGCACCGGCGGGCGGGTGATCAAGCTGATCCCGCCGCTGACCACTCCGACCGAGGACCTCGAGGAGGGCCTGGCGATCCTCGAGAAGGTCGTGGCCTCGGTGGCCGCGTCCGGCACGGAGGTGGCGTGATGCGGTGGCGTGACGACATGACGTTCCCTCCCGAGGAGTACGAGCGCCGGCTCGAGGAGCTCCGGGAGCGGATGGCCAAGCGGTTGCTGGACGCGGTGGTCATCACCGACCCGGAGAACCTGATGTACCTCACCGACTACCAGACGACGGGGTACTCCTTCTTTCAGGCGCTCGTGGTCCCCCTGGACAAGGAACCGTTCATGATCACCCGGCAGATGGAGGAGTCCAACGTCGAGCACCGGACCTGGGTGGAGCTCACCCGGCCCTACCCCGACACCGGTGACGCCATCCAGCAGCTGGTGGCCTCGCTGCGCGAGTTCGGGCTGGACACCAAGCGGGTGGGCTACGAGCGGAACAGCTACTTCTTCCCCGCCTACCTGCAGGACCGGATCCACAACTCGTTCTCCTTCGGCACCCTCATGGACTGCTTCGGCATCGTCGAGGAGGGGCGTGCCCGCAAGTCGCCGGCCGAGATCGAGGTGATGAGGCGGGCGGCCCGGGCCACCGAGGCCGGGATGCGGGCCGGGCTCGCGGCGGCCGAGCCGGGCGTCACCGAGAACGACATCGCCGCCGAGATCAGCCGGGGGATGTTCACCGCCGGCGGGGAGTACCCGGCGGTGATGCCCTACGTCACCAGCGGCCCCCGCTCCATGATCGGGCACGCGACGTGGGAGGGCCGGGAGGTCCAGCCGGGGGAGCACGTCTTCCTCGAGGTCGGCGGCTGCTACCGCCGGTACCACACCGCGATGATGCGCACCGTGCTGATGCACGACCTGACGCCGGCGATGGAGAAGGCGCAGGATCGGATGAAGCTCGCCCTCCGCGAGCTGAAGGCGGTGCTGCGTCCGGGGGTGACCGTGGCCGACGCGGACTCGATCGTGCGCAACATCATCTCCGACAACAGCATCGGGGGCGAGCTCGTCACCCGCGCCGGGTACTCCATCGGCATCGCGTTCGCGCCGAGCTGGGACGAGGGCTACATCATCAGCCTGAAGCCCGGGGACGCCACGGTGGTCGAGGAGGGGAACACCTTCCACGTGATCCCCTGGATGTGGGGGGTCGAGGGGTGCCGCACCGTCGGGATCTCCGACACCCTTCGGATCACCGCCGACGGGTGCGAGTCGTTCTTCGACCTCGAGGAGGACTTCACCATCAAGGGCAGCGGGGTCCCGGACGTCCTCGAGGCGACGCCGAACAGCGCTGGGGACGGCGCACCCGGTGCCGGGCCCGACGAGCACGAGACCGGCCTGAGCGCGGTCTGAGAGGAGAGACGATGGCAGACGTGTTCACCGCCACCGACCCGACGACGGGGAAGGTGGTCCGGGAGGTCGAGGCGCTCGACGCCCAGGGCCTCGAGGAGGTGCTCGCCCGCAGCGAGGCGGCGTACGACGACTGGCGGCGCCGGTCCTTCGCCGACCGCGCCGCCGTGCTCGAGGGTGTGGGCGCAGCGATGCGCGAGGACACCGAGCGGCTGGCGCTGCTGATGACCGAGGAGATGGGCAAGCCGATCACCGAGGCGCGCGGCGAGGTGGCCAAGGCCGCGTGGGCGGCCGAGCACTACGCGGCCCACGCCGAGGAGTACCTCGCGGCGCAGGAGCTGGCCTCGGACGCGACGCGCTCGTACGTGCAGCACCTCCCCCTGGGCCCGGTGCTGGGTGTGCTCCCGTGGAACGCGCCGTTCTGGCTGGCGTTCCGCTTCATCGCGCCCGCGTTGATGGCCGGCAACACCTGCGTGGTCAAGCACGACCGGCACGTCCCGGGTTGTGCCCAGGCGATCGGCGAGGTGGTGTCGGCGGTGGCCGCCGAGCACGGTGCGCCCGCCGACATCCTGCAGGTCGCGCCCATGGGCCACGAGCTGGTCGAGACCGCGCTGCGCGACCCCCGGATCCGGGCGGTCTCCGTGACCGGCTCCGACCGGGCCGGGTCCTCCGTGGCCGCGATCGCCGGCTCGGAGATCAAGCCCTCGGTCCTCGAGCTCGGGGGGTCCGACCCGGCGATCGTGCTGGCCGACGCCGACCTGGAGCACGCCGCCGAGGTGATCGCGACGATGCGGATCATCAACGCGGGCCAGTCCTGCATCGCCGCCAAGCGGGTCATCGTCGAGCGCCCGGTCCACGACAGGTTCGTGGACCTCCTCACCGAGCGCCTCGCGGCCCTGCGGGTGGGGGACCCGCGCGAGGAGAGCACCCAGATCGGGCCGATCGCCCGCGAGGACCTCCGGGAGAACCTGCACCGCCAGGTCACCGAGAGCGTGGAGCAGGGCGCCACCCTGCGGCTGGGCGGGGAGATGCCGGAGGGGACCGGGTTCTTCTACCCCGTCACCCTGCTCACCGACGTCGGTGCCGGGATGACCGCCTGCACCGAGGAGACCTTCGGGCCGGTGGCCGCCGTCGTCGCCGTGGACTCGGAGGAGGAGGCGATCCGCGCGGCCAACGACACGCAGTACGGCCTCGCCGCGAGCGTCTGGACGACGACGGAGCGGGGCGTGCGGCTGGCCGCCGAGATCGAGACCGGTCAGGTGGCGGTCAACGGCATCGTCAAGACCGATCCGCGACTGCCCAGCGGTGGGGTGAAGAAGTCCGGCTACGGACGTGAGCTCGGCCCGCACGGGATCCGCGAGTTCGTCAACCCCCAGCAGGTGTGGGTGGGTCCGAAGCAGGACGGGTGAGCGACCTGCACTGCCCGGTCCGGGTGCACCTCGGGGGTCCCGAACCGCACCCGGACCGGATCGTGGACGTCCTCGACCGCAGGGACCGCGGCCCCGAGGAGGTGGCGGCCGAGCTGGCCGGACTCGCCGACGAGTTCCGCGGGGAGGCGGTCCAGCTGCACGTCGCCCCCGAGGTCGCACGTGAGGTCTGCCGCCGGCTGGTCGGGCGTGACGAGCCGATCTGCCTGGAGGGTGATGCCGACGGTTGGCGGCCGCTGGAGGAGCCGCCCCGAGGTGGGGGACAGCCGTGGGGCAGGTGATCGTCGTCGGCGCCGGCGTGGTCGGGCTGACCTGTGCGGTGCGGCTGCTGGAGGCCGGCCACCGGGTCGACGTCCTGGCCCGTGACCTGCCCCTGGAGACGACGTCGGCGGTGGCCGGCGCGATCTGGTACCCCTACCGGGCGAAGCCCCGGGAGCGCGTGTCGACCTGGGCGCGGACCTCGTACGCCGCCCTGGCCGAGCTGGGGGAGGACCCCGACAGCGGCGTGCGGATGCTCGACGGCACCGAGGTCCACACGCGCGCGACCCCTGATCCCTGGTGGGCCGGGTGTGTGCCGTCGCTGGACCGGGAGACGGCGTTGCCCGACGGGTACGTCGACGGTTGGACCTTCCGGGCCCCGGTCGTGGAGATGCCCGTGCACCTGCGCTGGCTGCACGACCGGGTCGAGGAGCTCGGCGGCACCGTGACCCGGCTGAACCTCGGCGGCCTGCCGCCGGCCCCGGGGTCCCTCGTCGTGGACTGTGCCGGCCTCGGCGCCCGGCTGATGGCCGACGACTCCACCGTGGTGCCGGTGCGCGGGCAGGTGGTGCACGTGGAACAGGTGGGCCTGGACCGGTGGTGCGTGGACGCGGCCGCGCCCACCTACGTCCTGCCCCGGTCCCACGACGTCGTCCTCGGCGGCACCGACCAGGAGGGGGAGTGGAGCCGTACGCCGTCCTCCGCGGATGCCGAGGCGATCCTGGCCCGGGCCCGTGCCCTGGTGCCGGGGCTGGCGGGCGCGCGGGTGCTGCGGCACCGCGTCGGACTGCGGCCGTGGCGACCGGAGGTGCGACTGGAACGCGAGGGGGACGTGATCCACTGCTACGGGCACGGGGGCGCCGGGGTCACGCTCGCCTGGGGGTGTGCGGACGAGGTGGCCTCACTGGCGTGAGGCACGGATCCTGGCATCGCGCCGGCGGGTGAGCGCGACCGCCACGACCCCGCCCACGACGAGCAGCACCAGCACTGTGACCAGGGCGGCGGTGTCGTCGCCCGTGGCCTGCTGGACGGCGAAACCGGGCACTCCGGCGACGACCATCACGCCGAAGCCCAGGACCGCGCGGAACATCATCTCCTCGAGGAAGAGCCGGCTCAGCGAGGGCTGCGCCCCCGGGGACGGCTGGTGCCCGGACGCGTCCGGCCCGGCGGGCGGGGGCGCCAGTGGGCTGGCGTCCACCACCGCGGCGACCGGCACGGCGCCGTACACGTGGGGGTGGGGCTCGGCGCCACCGGTGGGGGCCTCCTCCACCACCGGGGCGTCCAGGGCCTCGGTGTCGATGGTGAGCAGCACGAGTGGCTCGGTCACGCCGGCGAAGACGGTGTCGCGCACCTGCTGCCACTGGTCGGCGTGGGAGCAGTGCACGAAGCCCTCCTCGCGCAGGGAGCGGCCCAGCGTCGAGCCGGTGTAGCGCCCGCGGGACCGCGCCTGCTCCCAGTCGGAGGCCAGGGCGATGTGGAAGATCCGCACTAGAAGAGGCGCTCCTCGGCGTTGTCCAGACCCCGGAGCGCGTCGTAGTCCACGACCGCGCAGCTGATGCCCCGGTCGGTGGCGAGCACCCGGGCCTGGGGCTTGATCAGCTGGGCGGCGAAGATGCCGTGCACCGGCGCCAGCAACGGGTCCCGGTTCAGCAGCTCGAGGTAGCGGGTGAGCTGCTCGACCCCGTCGATCTCGCCGCGGCGCTTGACCTCCACGGCCACGGAGCGGCCCTCGGCGTCCCGGCACAACAGGTCGACCGGGCCGATGGCGGTGGGGTACTCGCGGCGGACCAGGGTCAGGCCCTCCGCAAGGGTGTCCGGGTGCTCGGCGAGGAGCTCCTGTAGGTGCTTCTCGACCCCGTCCTTCTGCAGGCCGGGGTCGAGCCCGAGGTCGTGCGAGCTGTCGTGGTGGACCTGCTCCAGGACGATCCGGAGGGTGTCGCCGTCCTTGCCGGTCACGGTCCACTCCAGGTGCTCACCGGAGTCGTCCTCGACCACCGAGCACGGTGGGGACATCCAGTTCAGTGGCTTGTAGGAGCCCCCGTCGGAGTGCACCAGCACCGATCCGTCGCCCTTGAGCATGATCACCCGGGTGGCCATGGGGAGGTGGGCGGACAGGCGGCCCGCGTAGTCGACCTGGCAGCGCGCGACGACGAGTCTCACGGGGCCGCAATCTACCCCGGCGTGAGGGGGATCTCGCCAACCGAGGGGTGGACGGGGGTTACCGCACAGTAGACATCGTGTCATGATCGCCGCCATGACGTCGCTGAGCAACGAGCAGATCGCGGACACCCTGGTCCTGCCCTACCTCAACCACGCCGCCCGGATGTACCAGGAGGGCTACGCCTCCCGGGCCGACATCGACGCCGGCATGCGGTTCGGGTGTGGCTACCCGGAGGGGCCACTGGCCATGGCCGAGCGGATCGGGGTCGACCAGGTGCGCGACCAGCTGGCCGCGCGGTACGCCGAGACCGGTGACGAGCTCCACGAGCCCACCGCCGGCCTGGCCGCGCTGGCCGCCGAGGGGGCGGGCGAGGACACCCAGGAGTCCCCCCAGCTGCGCCGTAGGGTCGGGAGCGTCGGCGTGGTGGGCACGGGCACGATGGCGTGCGGCATCGTCGAGGTCTTCGCCAAGGCCGGGTACGACGTCGTCTACGTCGGCCGCAGCGACGAGAAGGTGGCCGGCGTCCGCGCCCGGATCGAGAAGTCGCTGGACAAGGCGGTCAGCAAGGGCAAGCTCCAGGAGGCGGAGAAGGACCAGGTCCTCGCCCGACTGGGCGGCGCGACCTCCCGGGAGGCGCTGGGGGAGGTGGACCTCGTGGTCGAGGCCATCGCCGAGGACCTCGAGGTCAAGCGCGAGCTCTTCACCGATCTCGACCGGATCTGCCGGGACGGCGCGATCCTCGCCACCACGACCTCCTCGCTCCCGATCATCGAGTGCGCAAAGGCCACGGGCCGTCCCCAGGACGTCATCGGGATGCACTTCTTCAACCCCGCTCCGGTGATGAAGCTGGTCGAGGTGGTGACCACGGAGCAGACCGCGGCCGACGTCGACGAGACCGTCAAGGCGCTCTCGGTGCAGGTGGGCAAGGTCCCGGTGTCCTGTGGCGACCGGGCCGGGTTCATCGTCAACGCCCTGCTCTTCCCCTACCTGAACGACGCGGTGAAGCTGCTCGAGTCGGGTGCGGCCACCGTCGACGAGATCGACACCGCGATCAAGGAGCAGGCCGGCTTCCCGATGGGCCCGTTCCAGCTCCTCGACGTCGTGGGCAACGACGTGGCGCTCGCGATCACCCGGGAGCTGCACCGCGAGTTCGGACACGCCGGGTTCCAGCCCGCGAGCCTGCTGGACGAGAAGGTCGCGGCCGGACACCTCGGCCGGAAGACCGGCCAGGGGTTCCACGACTACTCCGGCTAGGCGGGTATCGGCAGGGGACCGAGAGGCGCCCGGGGTCTGTCCGGCTCCTGTCCAGTGCCGGTCCGGTCTCAGTCCAGGCAGAACTCGTTCCCCTCGGGGTCGGCCATCACGATGAAGCCGGTGCTGAGGGGCGGGTCCGGTTCGAACCGCTGCAGGCGGGAGGCGCCGAGGTCGACCAGGCGGGCGGCCTCCCGCTCCAGCTGGTCCATCCGCTCGTCCCCGGTCAGCCCGACCGCTGACCGGACGTCGACGTGGAGGCGATTCTTGGCCACCTTCGGCTCCGGCACCTGCTGGAAGAACAGCCGGGGACCGGCCCCGGTGGGGTCGACCAGGGCGAAGGCGCTGTTGTGCTGGTCCTCGGGGACCCCGGTCTCCTCGAGGAAGGCCAGCCACCTGGCCACGGTCTCCCCGGGGTCACCGATCTCGCCTCCCGGCGGTGGGTCCACGGCGTAGTCGAGCACCTCCAGCCAGAAGAGCCCGAGCGTGCGCGGGTCGTTCGCGTCGAGGGTGAGCTGGATCGTGCGGGGCATGGGGCCTCCTCGGGTGGCCTGCGTCGGGTTGCTCAGGCGTCGGCCGGCCCGGGCCGCCACAGCCGACGGGGCCGGAGCGGTGAGGGCCTCCCCGAACCGTTCCGGGGGCGGGTCCGCTGCTGGGCGCCCGCGACCAGGTCGGGCGGCGGGCCCACGGCGCGCCGCCGGGCCAGGTCCTCGATGTCGAAGGTGCTCATCCCACCGACCCGCCGCCGGAGTGCCGGTAGAGGTCGCGCAGCAGGAGGACCTCCGCGCCGTGGTGGATCAGCTCCCGGTGGATGTGGAGCACCAGGGTGGCCATGGGCTCGGCCGCGAACGGCCCCTCCGCCTCGCCGCAGGGCCGGGCGAGCCCCTCCTCCCCGAGCCCACGCACGCCCGCGGTCCAGGTGGCGACCTGCTCGTCGAGCTGGGCCAGCGCGGCGTCGGCCGTGGCGGCGTACTCCCATGACTGGTAGTCGGCCGCGGGTGCACCGAAGTGGGCTGCGTTGCGCACCGCCAGGACGCCGACGATCACGTGGCCCAGTCGCCAGGCGATCGTCGTCAGCGGCGGCGGGTCCGGCTCGGGGAAGGCGAAGTCGATCGTGACGTCGCCGGAGCCGGCCTGCACCGGCGCGCTCGACGTCCCGCGGGCGCGCACGCTCCAGCAACCCGGCACGGGCTCCCAGAAGTACTCCTCGTCGGTGAGACCGGCAGAGATCCGTCGGCGGAGGAAGTGCTCCCAGTGCCACTCGAACTGCTCGAGGAGGAGGTGGTTCCAGGTCAGGGCTGTCGTCTCGGTCATGCGGACAGCGTCCACCCCGAACAGGACAGTATCGGTCCGCAGCCTGTGCGAGGCTGGAGCCGTGTCCTCCACCACGGAACGGGTGCTGCGCCTGCTGTGGCTGCTCCAGCAACGCCCCGTGTGGACCGGGCCCGAGCTCGCCGAGCGCCTGGGCGTGACCACCAGGTCGGTACGGCGGGACGTCGGACGGCTGCGCGAGCTCGGCTACCCGGTGCACGGTGCGCACGGCTCCGGCGGGGGCTACCAGCTCGGACGCGGTCGGGCGCTCCCTCCGCTGCTCCTGGACGACGAGGAGGCGGTGGCGGTGGCGGTCTCCCTGCGGCTCGCCGCCGGGGGCACGGTGACCGGCGCCAGCGAGGCCGCGGTGCGGACCCTGGCCAAGCTCGACCAGGTGATGCCCCCGCGGCTGCGCTCGGAGGTGCACGCGATCCAGGGGGCCACGGTGACCCTGGAGGGGGGCGTCGCCGAGGTCGCCGGGGAGGTGCTGCTGCGGGTCGCCCAGGCCTGTCGCGACCGGCTCCGCCTGCGCTTCGGGTACGCCGCCCACGACGGCGCGGTGAGCCGACGGCACGTGGAGCCGGTGAGCCTGGTGGCGACGGGGCGGCGGTGGTACCTCATGGCCTGGGACCTCGACCGGGACGCCTGGCGCACCTTCCGGGTCGACCGGACGAGCGACGTCGTGGCGACCACCTGGCGGTTCGCCCCCCGCGAGCACCCGGATCCGGCCGCCTTCGTCCAGCGGGCGGTGAGCGCCTCGCCGTACCGCTGGCAGGGGGAGGTCCGGTACGACGCGCCGGCCGACCGGGTCCGTGAGTGGTTCCCCCCGGGGGTCGCCGGGGTGGAGGCGGTCGACGACCGGACCTCCCTGGTCCGCTCCGGGGCCGACCACCTGGAAGGACTGGTGCTGGAGTTCGTGCGGGTGCCCTTCGACGTGCTCGCCGTGGAACCACCCGAGCTGCGCGAGGCGATGGGCCGGCTGGCGGCGCGGCTCAACCCCGTGGTCGGTCCCTGAGCGCCCGGTCCACCGCGACCTGCAGGCTGCCACGCCAGGGTTGGCCGTGGCCGGGCAGCACGGTGTTCCCGTCCAGTCCGGCCAGGGACCCGAGGGAACGCCGCACCGTGGGGAGGTCGTGCTGGAACATCCGGTGGATCAGCTGGGGGCCGGACCGGCCGGAGACCGCGTGCCCGGTCACCAGGGCGTCCCCGGTGACCACCGCACCGGAATCGGGCAGGTGCCACGCGGTGTGACCCGGGGTGTGGCCGGGCGTGGGCACCGGCACCGGGCGGCCCGGCACCTCCAGCGCGACGCCGGGCTCGACGGGCTCCGCGGACGGCACGGCGACCTCCTGGGTGGCTCCCAGCGGCATGATCCGCGCGGCCCACGCGGCGACGCGGGGGTTCCACGCGTGGCGGGCCACGTCCTTCGGGGTGGCCTGGTCCAGGTACTCCCGTCGGGCGTGGCGGACCTCCTCGGCCGACGTGCGGACCGGGGTCGCCCGGCGGGTGAGCAGCCGGGGCAGCGTGCCCACGTGGTCGACGTGCGCGTGCGTGAGGAGGACCGCCACGACGTCCTCCCAGCGTCGGCCCAGCCGGTCCAGCGACTCCAGCACGCGGTCGTGGTCGCCGGGGTAGCCGGCGTCGATGAGGGTGACGGCATCGCCGTCGGTGGCGATCACCCAGTTGACCAGGCCCGTGGAGGCGAGGTGCAGTCGGTCGTCGAGCCGGTGCATCTGCAGCTGTGCCATGGGCGACACGGTAGCCGCCGGCGGGGGTCTCGTCCGCCGGTGCCAGACTGTCGGGATGAGCACCGCGGGACTCCACACCACCGAGCTGGGGGAGCAGGGGCCACGTCTGGTCTTCTGCCACGGCCTCTTCGGGCAGGGGAAGAACTGGACCCAGGTCGCCCGGGAGTTCGAGGGCGACCACCGGGTGGTCCTGGTGGACATGCCCGACCACGGGCGGTCGGAGTGGACCGAGCGCTTCGACTACGTCGAGATGGCCGACCGGGTGGCCGAGCTCCTCTCCGCCGACGACCCGGCGGTGTTGGTGGGCCACTCGATGGGTGGCAAGGCGGTGATGATCCTCGCCCTGCGCCACCCGGAGCTCGTCGAGCGCCTCTGTGTCGTCGACGTCGCGCCGGTGCCCTACCGGGAGGGCGGGGGCGGGCTCTTCGCCCGCTTCATCGACGGGATGCTGGAGCTGGACCTGGACGCGATCGAGCGCCGCAGCGATGCCGACGAGGCGCTGCAGGAGGCCGTCCCGGACGCACGCATCCGCGGGTTCCTCCTCCAGAACCTGAGGCGCTCCTCGGAGGACCGGGGCGGGTGGCGCTGGCAGCTGAACCTCGAGCTGCTCCGCGAGGGGTTGGAGGACCTGGGCGGCTGGCCGGGGGAGGAGCTGGCCGGACTCCCGCCGTACGAGGGACCGGTGCTGTGGATGCGTGGGGAGGAGTCCGGCTACGTGCGTGACGAGCACGCGGAGGCCATGGACGAGCTGTTCCCCCGCAACCGTCGGGTCACGATCAAGCAGGCCGGCCACTGGGTGCACTCCGAGCAGCCCGAGGTGTTCGTCGAGGTGTTGCGGCGGTTCCTCGCGGCCTGAGGACGGTTCGATCGGGCCTCAGCGGTTGCGGGCCCGGTGCGCGGCCTGGGCGGCCCGGTTGCCGCAGGTGGTGCTGCAGAACCGGCGGGACCGGTTGCGGGAGAGGTCGACCACGATCCCGTCGCAGCCGGTCTCGGCGCACACGCCCAGCCGCGAGGTCTCGTCGGCCCGGATCACGTCGACCATCGCCATCGCCACCTCGACGACGATCCGGGTGGCGAGCGGCTGCTCCGGATCGGTCGCGTGCAGGTGCCAGTCCCACGCGTCGTGGCGCACCAGGCGGGGGACGGCCCGGGCCTCGGCCAGCAGGCGGTTGACGATCGGTACGGCGGCGTCGCGCTCGCTGGTGAGCAGCTCCCGGAGCACGGGCCGGAGGTCGCGGACCTCCTCGAGCTCGGCCCGGTCGCGGTCGCGCCGGCCGGTGAACCCGAACTCGGCGTAGAAGGCGTCCAGCTCGGCCACCGTGGTGAGCGTGTCCGGGTCGCCGGCCGTGTTCACCAGCGTCGCGGCGGTCTGCAGCGACGTCGCGGTGTCATGAGTGAAGGGCATGTTGACGCATTATGCCACGGAGTCGTAGTGTCAGGAACCATGACCGCACTTGCTCCTGACGCCGCCACGCGACGCTCGGATCCGCTCCGCACGGCCGGAGGGCTGGGCTTCGCGCTCGTCTCGGCCGCCTCCTTCGGTCTCTCCGGCAGCCTGGCCAGCGGCCTGATGGACGCCGGCTGGTCGGCCGGGGCGGCGGTGTCGGTGCGGGTGCTGATCGGGGCCGTGGTGCTCGCGGTCCCGGCGGTGCTGGCCCTCCGGGGTCGCTGGCACCTGCTCGCCGAGAACGCCGGCCTGATCCTGGCGTACGGGGCGCTCGCGGTCGCGGGGTGCCAGCTGTTCTACTTCAACGCCGTCGCCCACATGGAGGTCGGGGTGGCGCTGCTGATCGAGTACACCGCCCCGGTGATGATCGTGGGGTGGCTCTGGCTGCGCCGTGGACAGCGGCCGGGGTGGCGGACGACGACGGGTGCCCTCGTCGCGGTGGTCGGGATGGTGCTCGTCCTGGACGTGGTCACCGGGGCCCACGTCAGCCTCGTGGGCACGGCGTGGGGGTTCGGGGCCGCCGTCGGCGCAGCCGTCTACTTCCTCATCTCCGCCGACGAGGGCAACGGCCTGCCGCCGATCGTGCTGGCGGCGGCCGGCCTGCTGGTCGGGGCCGCGGTCCTGCTGGCGGCCGGCGCGGTGGGGCTGCTGCCGATGGCGACCGGCACGGCCCCGGTCCGGCTGGCCGGGACCACGACGGCGTGGTGGCTGCCGCTGCTCGCGCTCGGCGTGGTGACCGCCGCCGTGGCCTACACCTCCGGCATCGCAGCCAGCCGTCGCCTGGGCTCCCGCGTCGCCTCGTTCGTCGCACTGGGGGAGGTGCTGATGGCGCTGCTCTTCGCCTGGGCGCTGCTCGGGGAGCTGCCGCGGGGGGTCCAGCTGGCCGGCGGCGTCCTGGTCCTCGTCGGCGTCGTGGTGGTGAAGCTGGGGGAGGCCGAGACCACCGGCCGATGAGCACCGGCCGATGAGCACCGGCCGTGCGGCCCCTCAGGCCTCGTGGCCCTCGTCGTCCATCCCGGCCATCACGTCGCGCAGCTGGCCCAGCTGGGCCCGGATCGCCTCGCGGCGCTTGGCCATCCGGTCCACCTCGGCCCGGATCGCGGCCAGCTCCCGCTCGGCCTCGGCCTGGCCGTTGGCGGTCATCGACTCCGCCTGCGTGCGGGCCGAGGTCACGATCTGCTCCGCCTCCCGACGGGCCCTGGTGAGCATCGCCTCGGACTCGGTCTGCGCCTGCTGGCGCTGGGCGTTGGCCTGGGCGAGCGCCTCGCGGGCGCGCTCCTCGGCCGAGTTCGCCCGCTCCTCGGCCTCCTCGACCAGGCGCTTGGTCTCGGCGGTGGCGGAGGCGTGGTGGTCGGTCGCCTCGCGGGCGAGCCGCTCCTTCTCCACGGCCAGCGTCCGGCGGGCCTCCTGCACCTCGCGGTCGGCGGCGGCCCGGGACTGCTCGGCCTCGCGCCGGGCGGCGGTGCGCACCTCGTTGGCCTCCTGCTCGGCGGCCAGTCGGACCTGCTCGGCCTCGCGGCGGGCCGAGGCCAGCGTGTCCTCGGCCTCGCTGCGGGCCAGCGTGCGCTCCTGCTCCGCGTCGGCCAGGACCCGGGCCCGGGTGTCCTCGAGGTCCTTGAGCTGGACGCTGCGCATGTCGTCGGCCTCGCGGCTGGCGTCGGCGCGCAGGGCGCGCGCATCCCGGGTCGCCTGCTCCCGGATCTCCGCGGCGTCGCGCTGGGCGGCCTCGCGGACCTCGTTGGCCTCCTCCTCGGCCAGGCGCAGCATCGCGCTGGCACGCCCGCCGAGGCCGGCGTACGACGGGCTCTCCACCTCGGCGAGCTGCTCGCGCAGGTCTGCCACCTGCTGCTCGAGCTCGCTGACCCGCTGCCGGGTCCCGGCCAGCCCCGCCTCGGCCTCGGCCTTGTCGTGGGCCATCCGGCGGACCTCCCGGTCCACCACGTCCCGGTCGTAACCGCCGCGTCGGACGGCCGGGAAGCTGGGCAGTGCGGGGCGCGGAGGCGCCGGCGGCACCGACGCCGTCGGGGCCGAGGTCGTGGAGGACGAGCCGGATCCCCCGGCCCTCGAGTCGCCCGAGGTGGCGGTCACGGCGTCGGAGGAGCGTGGGGTGTCGGGGCCCGAGTCCTGGACGGTCGGGATCACCTGGGTGCTGTCCTCGTCCGTCGAGGTGTCGGAACGCTCCGGCTCGTCGTCGAAGATGGACAGGCCCCTGTCGTCGCTCATCGTTCGCGCACCCTCCTGTGTGGTATCGGGGCGGACGTCGACGCCCGCGCACCGTCCAGTGTTGCCGATTCCCCAAGACGAGCCCACCCCGGCTCGCCGGAGCGGCCGGGGTGGGACACGGGGGTCACGGTGACGCGGTCCTCAGACGCCGCGGAACCGGTTGATCTCGTCGATGTGCTGGGCGCGCAGCTCGGGGTTGCGCACCCCCAGGCCCTCCTCGGGGGCCAGCGCCAGCACGCCGACCTTGCCCTGGTGGGCGTTGTGGTGGACGTCGAGGGCGGCCTGGCCGACCTCCTCCAGCGGGTAGCTGCGGGAGAGGGTCGGGTGGATCAT
This sequence comes from uncultured Nocardioides sp., assembly GCA_964600305.1. Lineage (GTDB taxonomy): Bacteria > Actinomycetota > Actinomycetes > Propionibacteriales > Nocardioidaceae > Nocardioides. Next base: position 17,021 of record CAZRKV010000020.1, read on the forward strand.
CCCCTTGCCGATCAGCCGGTTGGCCTCCCAGGACTCGCGGTAGTTGGCGAAGTGGGAGGAGATGATCCGCTTCAGGTTCATCCACAGGTAGCGGTTGTCGTACTCGTGCATGTAGCCGCTGGTGGAGGAACAGGTGGTGATCGTGCCGCCCTTGCGGGTGACGTAGACCGAGGCGCCGAAGGTCTCCCGGC
>CAZRKV010000021.1:0-17115 GCA_964600305.1 uncultured Nocardioides sp.
GAGGGCCGACAGGGCAAGGGTGGTCGCACCCACCTGGTGTCCGTCCCGGTCGCCGCCGCCACGGCCGTCCGCGGCACGCTCAGCGCCCCCACCGACCTCGTTCCGGTCGGCGCCTGAGCCGCGCCCGACGACCGCCCCGGCACCCGCCCCCAGGACCAGGAGCAGCCATGGAGAAGTTCACCACCCACACCGGCGTCGGCGCCCCGTTGCGGCGCAGCAACGTCGACACCGACCAGATCATCCCGGCGTCGTACCTCAAGCGCGTCACCCGCGCCGGCTTCGAGGACGGCCTGTTCGCCGCCTGGCGCAACGACCCCGAGTTCGTGCTCAACCAGCCGGCGTACCAGCAGGCCACCGTCCTGGTGGCGGGACCGGACTTCGGCACCGGCTCCTCGCGCGAGCACGCCGTCTGGGCCCTGCAGAACTACGGGTTCGAGGTCGTGCTCTCCGAGCGCTTCGGCGACATCTTCCGTGGCAACTCCGGCAAGGCAGGTCTGCTCGCGGCCCAGGTCGACGGCACGACGATCGAGCAGCTGTGGCGCCACCTCGAGCAGCACCCCGGTGCCCGGGTGAGCGTCGACCTCGAGTCGCGGACCGTGTCCGCCGGTGACGGCTCGGACCGCATCGAGGCCGGTTTCGACATCGACGACTACACCCGCTGGCGGCTGCTCGAGGGGCTGGACGACATCGGGATCACGCTCGGCCACGCGGAGGACATCGCGGCGTACGAAGCCTCGCGGCCGGCCTGGAAACCGACCACCGCCTGAGCCCGATCCCCTTCACCTGAGCGGGATTCGCGCCGCGCGGGCGGCGCGACAAATCCGTGGAAACCCCTCCGCGGTGATTGTGGCCGGCATCACGGTTCCCTAGCGTGCCCCCAAGGGCGTCGAGCGACAGCTCGGCCAACCGAGGTTCATGAAGGGGAAGACAGTGAACAAGTCTCAGCTCATCGACGCGCTCGCCGCGCGTTACGAGGGGAACCGGAAGGCGGCCGCGCACGCGCTCGAGTCCGTCATCGACACGATCACCCGTGAGGTGGCGCGGGGCGAGAAGGTCGCCATCACCGGGTTCGGAGCCTTCGAGAAGCGAGTGCGCCAGGCGCGGTGGGTGCGCAACCCCCAGACCGGCGAGCAGATCAAGGCCAAGAAGACCGCGGTGCCGAAGTTCACCCCGGGAGCTGACCTGAAGAAGGTCGTCTCCGGCGCCAAGAAGCTGCCGAAGCTGACCATCCCGCCGGTGCCGGCGGGTGCGAAGCGGATGGTCTCGGGCGGATCCTCCAGTGGCAGCGCGTCCGGCAGTGGCTCCTCGGCGACCACCAGGTCCACCGCGAAGACGTCGACCGCGACGAAGAGCCCGAGCTCGTCGACGGCGAAGAAGTCCTCGGGAGGTTCCTCGACGGCGAAGAAGTCCACCGCCACGAAGTCGCCGGCCACGAAGTCGACGGCGAAGAAGTCCACGGCCAAGAAGTCGCCGGCCACCAAGTCGACCGCGAAGAAGAGCCCGAGCTCCTCGACCGCCAAGAAGTCCACCGCCAAGAAGACCACCGCCAAGAAGACCGGGTCGGGCAGCCAGGCGGCGAAGAAGTCGACGGCGAAGAAGTCCTCGGGCAGTTCCTCGACGGCGAAGAAGAGCCCGAGCTCCTCGACCGCCAAGAAGTCCTCGAGCAGCTCGTCGGCCGCCAAGAAGTCACCGGCGAAGAAGTCGAGCAGCAGCTCGTCGGGAGCGAAGAAGACCACCGCCAAGAAGTCCTGACCAGCACCACCCACCGACGACGGGCCGTCCCTTCCGGGGCGGCCCGTCGTCGTGGCGGAGCGGGCACGCCTCGTACCGGCGCCCTCGGGGTGCCCGGCCGGGGGACCGAGTAGCCTCTCTCCCTGTCCGTGGTCACCATCGTCGAGGAGGGACGCGTGCGGGTCCGCAAGCTCCAGGAGCGGCGCGGCTGGGCGTACACCGTCGCCGTCGCGATCCTCAAGCCCCTGCTCACCCTGGCCACGCGACGTCGGTGGGTGGACCCGGAGAAGATCCCGCCCCAGGGCGGCTTCGTGCTCGTCCTCAACCACATCTCCCACATCGACCCGCTGACGGCCGCCCACCTGGTCTACGACTCCGGCCGGTTGCCGCGCTACCTCGCCAAGGACGCCCTGTTCCGCAACCGGTGGCTGGGCGGCTTCCTGAAGTCCGCGGGCCAGATCCCGGTCTACCGGCTCTCCGAGCGGGCCGTGGGCGCCTACGACGCCGCCGTGGCCGCGGTCGAGGCGGGCAAGTGCGTCGTGGTCTACCCCGAGGGCACCATCACCCGGGACCCCGGTCTGTGGCCGATGCGCGGCAAGTCCGGCGCAGCACGCATCGCCCTGGCCACCGGCTGCCCCGTCATCCCGGTGGGGCAGTGGGGAGCCCACGAGGTGCTGCCGCCCTACACCGCCAGACCGCACCTCGTCCCCAGGCGCACCGTCGCGATGAAGGTGGGTGACCCCGTGGACCTGGCCGACCTGGTCGAGCAGGAGCCCACACCGGCCGTGGTCTCCCAGGCCACCGACCGGATCATGGCGGCGCTCGCCGGCCTGGTGGCCGACCTGCGGGGCGAGCCGGCACCGGCCGAGCGGTACGACCCCCGGACCACCGGGGTCCGCCCGATCGGCAACCCGAATCCGCGCCAGCGGCGGAACCAGCGACGGAGGGACGGACGTCCATGACCAAGGTGGCAGTGCTCGGGTCCGGCTCCTGGGGGACCGCCTTCTCGATGGTCCTGGCCGACGGGGGCGGCGACGTCACGATCTGGGGGCGTCGTCCCGAGCTCGCCGACGCCATCAACAGCCACCACGAGAACCCCGACTACCTGCCCGGGATCTCGCTGCCCCCGAGCATCGACGCCACCACCGACCCGGAGAAGGCCCTGTCGGGAGCCGAGGTGGTCGTGCTCGCCGTACCCTCGCAGTCGCTGCGGGAGAACCTCACGGCCTGGCGCGACCTGGTCCCGCGGGAGGCTGTGCTCGTCTCGTTGATGAAGGGGGTCGAGCTCAACCGGATCAAGCGGATGAGCGAGGTCATCGCCGAGGTGACCGACGCGGGACCGGAGCGGATCGCCGTGGTGAGCGGACCGAACCTGGCGCGGGAGATCGCCCGCCGGGAGCCGGCCGCCTCCGTCGTCGCCTGTGCCGACGAGCAGGTCGCGGCCGGCCTCCAGCAGCTGTGCCACACCCCCGCCTTCCGCCCCTACCGCAGCGTCGACGTCCTGGGCTGCGAGATCGGTGGTGCCTACAAGAACGTCGTGGCACTGTGCGTGGGCATGGCGACCGGGCTCGGCTTCGGCGACAACACCACCGCCTCGCTGATCACCCGCGGCCTCGCCGAGACCGCCCGCCTCGCGATGGCCCAGGGTGCCAACCCGCTGACCCTGATGGGGCTGGCCGGGCTGGGGGACCTGGTGGCGACCTGCTCCTCCCCGCTGTCGCGGAACCGCACCTTCGGCGAGAAGCTGGGCCGCGGCCTGACGGCCGAGGAGATCTACGCCTCCACCCGCCAGGTCGCCGAGGGCGCCAAGTCCTGCGGCTCGCTCCTCGAGCTCGCCCGAACGGTCGGGGTCGACGCGCCCATCGCCGACCACGTCACCCGCGTGGTGCAGGGGCAGATGACCCCGACGGAGATGATGGCGAGCTTCATCGCCCGCGACACCAAGGCCGAGACCGAGTAGCCCAGGTGGGGTAGCTCAGGTGAGGTCGTCGAGGGCGCCGGCCAGGTCCGACCACAGGTCCTCGACGTCCTCCACGCCGACCGAGAGGCGCACCAGCGCGTCCGGGATCGTCGCGGGCTCCACCTTCCACCGGCGCCTGCGCTCGAACGTGGACTCCACCCCACCGAGGCTGGTCGCGTGCACCCACAGGCGCGTCTTGCGGGTGAGCAGGTCCGCGGCCAGCGCTCCGCCGGCCAGCACCACCGAGACGATCCCGCCGAACCCCGGGTAGCGCACCTCGGCGATGGCCGGGTGCTCCCCGAGCCGGCGTGCGAGCTCCGCGGCGTTCTCCTGGGCCCGCTCCACCCGCAGGTGCAGGGTCCGCAGCCCGCGCAGCGCCAGCCAGGCCTCGAACGGGCCCGGTACGGCGCCCACCAGGTCGCGGCGGCCCTTGAGCACGCCGTACAGCTCCTCGTCCCGGGTGACGAGGGCGCCCATCAGCACGTCGCTGTGCCCGGCGAGGTACTTCGTGGCCGAGTGCACCACCAGGTCCACCTCGTCCTCGAGCGGGCGCTGCAGCAGGGGAGTGGCGAAGGTGTTGTCGACCACGACGTACGCCCCGGCCTCGTGGGCGGCCGCACGGATCGCGGGGATGTCGGCGACCTCCAGCGCGGGGTTCGTCGGCGACTCGAGCCAGACGAGCGCGGCACCGGTGCAGGCGCGGCGCACCGCGTCGGTGTCGGTCACGTCCACGAGCTCGGTGGTGATCCGGCCACGCGCCTCGAGGTCCCCGAGCTGCCCGATCGTCCCGTTGTAGGCGTGGCGCGGCGCCACGACCTTGTGCTCGTGCCCGACCAGGTCCAGCACCGTGGCCACGGCCGCGAGCCCGGACGCGAAGGCCAGGCACCGGCCGCCCTCGAGGTCCCCGAGAGTCTCCTCGAACGCCGCCCACGTCGGGTTGCCGTACCGCCCGTACTCCAGGTCGCCACCCGCCACGTAGGTCGAGGCCATCGCGATCGGTTCGTTCAGCGGCTGGTCGGGCTCGTGCGGGGGCCGGCCGGCGTGCACGGCGCGGGTCGCGGGACGGGTGGACGGACGGGGACGATCGCTCATGCCGGCCAGCGTAGGAGGCGCCGCAGCCCCTCCCGGGACCACCCGGGCGCCGTTTGCCCGCCCGCGCCCACGGGTACGGCCACGGGGACCGCGACCGGAAGGAGCACCCAGCCATGGCTGCACAGGTCAAGCTCGCGATCATCTACTACTCCGCGACCGGGACCCTGGACACGATGGCCCGGCACGCCGCCCAGGTCGGTGAGAAGTTCGGCGCCGAGGTCCGACTGCGGCACGTCGCAGAGCTCGCCCCGCGGGAGGCCATCGAGGCCAACGAGGGGTGGAAGCAGCACCGGGACCAGCTCGACGTGGAGGAGCCCACCCCGGACGACGTCGTGTGGGCCGACGCCGTGCTGTTCGGGTCACCCACCCGGTACGGCAACGTCGCCAGCCAGCTCAAGCAGTTCCTCGACACCCTCGGCCCGCAGTGGCAGGCCGGCCAGCTCGCCGACAAGGTGTACGCCGGCTTCACGGCCAGCCAGACCGCGCACGGCGGGCAGGAGTCGACGCTGCTGGCGCTCTACAACACCATCCACCACTTCGGCGGCTACCTCGTCTCACCCGGCTACACCGCGGAGTCGAAGTTCGTCGACGGCAACCCCTACGGCGTCTCCCACGTCACCGGCCCGACCAACGACGCCCCGATCGAGGACGAGGGGCGCGCCGCACTCGAGCACCTCGTCGAGCGCGTCATCCGGGTGGCGGGCCGGCTCGTCGCCTGACGACGCGGCTGCCGGGCGCGGGGGCCCGGAGCCGGTAGGGTCGGGCCGATGAGTCCGAGCACCCCCAAGCCCCGGGTCGCCGTCGTCTTCGGCGGGAGGTCCAGCGAGCACTCCATCTCGTGCGTGACGGCCGGCAGCGTCCTGCGCACCCTCGACCGGGACCGCTACGACGTGGTCCCGGTCGGCATCGCGCGGGACGGTCGATGGGTGCTGGAGGCCGGGGACCCGGACCGGATGCAGATCACCGGCCGGGACGGGCTGCCGGTCGTCGACGGGAGCCGGTCGACGGTCGCCCTCACCGCCGACCACGGGGGAGCGAGGCTGGTGGTCCACGACCCCGCGCGCCCGCCGGAGGTCCTGGGCAGCGTCGACGTGGTCTTCCCGCTGCTGCACGGTCCCTGGGGCGAGGACGGCACCATCCAGGGGATGCTGGAGATGGCCGGCGTCCGCTACGTCGGTGCCGGTGTGCTGGCCTCGGCCGTGGCCATGGACAAGGCCTACATGAAGGTCGTGCTGCGGGAGGCCGGGCTGCCGACCATGCCGTCGGAGGTGGTCACCGCCCGCGAGTGGGAGGAGGACGCCGCGGCGTGCCGCGAGCGGGTGGGACGCCTCGGGTACCCCCTCTTCGTCAAACCGGCCCGCGGTGGCTCCAGCGTGGGCACCTCCAAGGCCCACGACCCCTCCGAGCTCGACGACGCGATCGTCGAGGCCCGGGCCCACGACCCCAAGGTCGTCGTGGAGGCGTTCGCGGCCGGCGCCCGCGAGGTCGAGTGCGGTGTGCTCGGCACCCTGGACGGCGGCGCCGAGACCAGCGTGCCCGCCGAGATCCTGGTGGGTGGGGACCACGAGTTCTACGACTTCGAGGCCAAGTACCTCCCCGGGGAGCAGACCGGGCTCGACGTCCCCGCCGACCTGCCGGCCGGGACCGCCGACCGGGTCCGGGCGCTGGCGCTCGCGGCCTTCCAGGCCCTCGGGTGCGAGGGGCTCGCGCGGGTGGACTTCTTCCTCATGCCCGACGGGGAGCTGGTGATCAACGAGGTCAACACCATGCCCGGCTTCACCCCCACCTCCGTCTTCCCGCGGGTGTGGGCGGAGTCGGGGGTCGGCTACGAGGAGCTGGTCGAGCGCCTCGTCCAGCTCGCCCTGGCCCGCGACACCGGCTTGCGCTGACCCGATCCCGATCCTGACCCGGGACCCGTCACCGGCGTCACTGACAGGGCTCCACCAGCTCGGCGTGCTCGGTGATCGCCGGCGCCACCTCGACCATCGTCGCAGCCGGGGGCTGGTGCTCCACCGGGATCTCGACACTGACGACCGGGTCCCAGCCGATGGTGGTGATCGTGATCGTCCCGCCGGCCTCGAAGGCCTCCTCGGGCACGAACCAGCCGACCCCGGCCACCTCCTCGCAGCGCGAGAACTCGTCGAACTCCTCGGGCATCGTGGTCCCGCAGGAGAGCACGATCGGTGGGTCGCCCCACGCGGCTCCGGCGTCGGCGGGGGAGACCTCGCCCCGCTCCGCTCCGGCGACCCGCTCGGGCAGCGCCCCCACCAGGCGCTCGCAGGCGGCCTCGTCCTCGGCGGCGGGGGGCTCCACCTCGACCGCGCTGCTGCAGGAGGCCGCCACCAGCCCCGCGAGGACCAGGGCGGCGGTGACGCGGACCGACACCCTCAGATGTGGACGACCGGACAGGTCAGGGTCCGGGTGATGCCGTCGAGGTTCTGCACCTGTGACCCCACGAGCTGGCCCAGCGCTTCTACGTTCCGCCCCTCGGCACGCACGATCACGTCGTACGGGCCGGTGACGTCCTCGGCCAGGGTCACGCCCGGGACCTGGGCGATCTCGGCCGCGACCTCCGCGGCCTTGCCGACGTCGGTCTGGATCAGGATGTAGGCCTGGACGACCATCTGGGCTCCTCGTGACGGGACGCGGTGCGCCGCGGGCAGGACGGCGCAACGCTACCGCGGGGACCGCCCCGGCGACACCCGACCGGGATCTGTTGGGATGGGGGCATGCCGTTCCCCCCAGACGCGACCCTGGCCGATGCCGGCGAGTTCGGGCTCATCGAGGCGCTCACGGAGGTGTTCGAGGACGGTGACCACGTCCTCGTCGGTCCCGGCGACGACGCCGCCCTGGTCCGGGTGCGCAAGGGCCACGTGGTGGTCTCGACCGACATGATGGTCGAGCACCGGCACTTCCGCCGCGAGTGGGTCGCGGCCGAGGACGTCGGGCACCGGGCCGCGGCCCAGAACCTCTCCGACATCAACGCGATGGGGGGTGTGGCCCACTCCCTGACGGTCGCCCTGGCCGCACCGGCGGACCTGCCGGTCGCCTGGGCCCTGGACTTCGCGCGCGGCCTGGCCGACGAGGCCGGCCTGGTCGGGGCGAGCGTCGTCGGGGGAGACCTCACCCGGGCCGACGAGGTGGTGGTGTCCGTGACCGTGCTGGGCGCCTGCAGCCAGGCGCCGGTGATGCGTTCGGGCGCCCGGCCCGGGGACGTCCTGGCCCTCCGCGGACGGCAGGGCTGGGCCGCCGGGGGGCTCGCGGTCCTGGGGCGGGGATTCCGCTCCCCGCGGGTGCTGGTGGAGGCCTACCGCCGCCCCGAGCCGCCGTACGGCGCCGGGGCCGAGGCCGCGGTGGCCGGCGCCACGGCCATGATCGACGTCTCCGACGGCCTGGTCGCCGACGCCGCCCACGTGGCCGCGGCCTCAGGCGTGGCCATCGACATCGACAGCGACCGGCTGGAGGTGCCCGAGCCCCTCACCCAGGTGGCCTCCGCGCTGGGGGCCGACCCGCTCCAGTTCGTGCTCGGGGGAGGTGACGACCACAGCCTGCTGGCGTGCTTCCCGGACGGGACCCTGCTGCCGGAGGGGTGGACGGCGATCGGGGAGGTCGCCGAACCGGGCCCGGACGGAGCCGTGGTCACGGTGGACCGGGCGCCGTACGACGGCCCGGCCGGCTGGTCGCACTTCTGACCCGTCGGGGTCAGGTCAGCGGGAGACCTTCCCGGCCTTGAGGCAGCCGGTGCAGACGTTGATCCGCTTCGGGGTGCCGTCGACCTTGGCCCGCACGCGCTGGATGTTCGGGTTGAAGCGGCGCTTGGTGATCTTGCGGGACCACGGGCGGTTGTTCCCGAAGCCGGGCTTCTTGGCGCAGATGTCGCAGACGGCGGCCACCGTGAACTCCTGGATCTCTTCGTGGTTGGTGTTGCTCGAGCTCGTGGGGCCCGGACACGCCGACGCGGAGAGACGCGCGGGCAGGACCGGGCAACCGCACAAGAATATCCGATGGCGGTGCGGCCGTGCGAATCGTCGTCGGCCCACTACTCTGGGCGGCTCCGGAAGCGACGCGGGAACGGGGACAGGACATGGCCGAGGCGGGCGGGGCAGGCATCTCGCTGCCCACCCTGCTGCGCTTCGTCGACCTGGCCACCGACGCCCTGGCCGGGGCCCGTGAGGAGATCGACGCCCTGAACGTCTTCCCGGTGCCCGACGGGGACACCGGCACCAACATGTTCCTGACCGTCTCCGCGGCGCGGGACGCCCTGGTCGAGGCGATCGGGTCCCCCGAGGCGCCCGCCGTGGAGGTGGGGCCGGCTCTTGCGGCCCTCGCGCGGGGAGCGCTGCTCGGGGCCCGCGGCAACTCGGGGGTGATCTTCGCCCAGATGATGGGCGCCGTGGCCGACCGCCTGGGCCGCGGTGCTCCCGGGGACCGGAACGCGACGACGGTCGCGGAGGCGATGCACGAGGCCACCGACGCCAGCTACGCCGCGGTCGGTGAGCCGGTCGAGGGCACCATCCTCAGCGTCGCGCGGGCGGCGTCGGACGCCGCGCTCGCGTGCGCCCGCGACCCCGAGTCGCGCAGCGGAGACGTGTACGCCGCCGCCGCGGCCGCCGCACGGGAGGCCCTGGCCCGGACCCCCGAGCAGCTGGCGGTGCTCGCCGACGCCGGTGTGGTCGATGCCGGGGGCCGGGGCCTGTCGGTCATCCTGGACGCGGCCGAGACGGCCCTGACCGGGCGGCGCCCGGTCACGGCCCCTGCTGCGCTGGGCACCCGGCAGATCCCGGTGCCGGTGCGGCCCCACGACCTGACCGCCGAGGGGCCGTCGTACGAGGTGATGTACCTCCTCGACGCCGAGGACACGGCGATCCCTGCCCTCCGGGAGGCCCTGGCCCCGCTGGGCGACTCGCTCGTGGTGGTCGGGGGCCACGGGCTCTGGAACGTCCACGTCCACGTCGACGACGTCGGTGCCGCCCTGGAGGCCGGCATCGCCGCGGGCCGTCCGCACCGGGTGCGGGTGACCCACTTCGCCGAGCAGGCCGACGTGGCCCGGGAGCGGACCCGGGGCCGTGCCGGCCGTGCCGTCGTGGCCGTCGCGGCGGGGCCGGGGCTCGCCCGCCTGTTCACCGAGGCCGGCGCCGTCGTCGTCGAGGGCGGGCCCGGCCGGCGCCCCTCCACGGCGATGCTGCTGGAGGCGATCGTGGGCAGCCATGCCGCCGAGGTGGTCGTGCTTCCCAACGATCCGGACTCGGTCCGGGTGGCCGAGGTGGCGGCGCGCACCGCGGAGCAGGAGCACGCTGTCGAGGTCGCGGTGGTCCCGACCGTCGCCCAGGTCCAGGGCCTCGCCGCCCTGGCGGTCCACGAGCCCGGACGCGACTTCGAGCCGGACGTGCTGGAGATGACGGCCACCGCCCGGCACGCCCGCCACGGGGCCGTGACGATCGCCGCCCGCCGGGCGATGACGATGGCCGGCCCCTGCGAGCCCGGTGACGCCCTGGGCGTGGTGGCCGGTGACTTCGCCGTCGTCGGCGAGGCGCTCGACGAGGTCGCGACCGACGTCCTGGGTCGGCTGCTCGGGGGCGGGGGCGAGCTGGTCACGCTGGTGGTCGGGGCCGACGTCCCGGCCGGGCTCCCCGAGCAGTGCGAGGCCTGGGTCGAGGAGCACCACCCCTACGTCGACGTGGTGACCTACCAGGGCGGCCAGGAGCGCTACCCGCTGCTGGTGGGCGTGGAGTAGGAGCGACTGGTGGCGATCACCCCCGACTCCCCGGTGGCTGCGGTCTTCGGGCGCCGGCACCAGAAGCGCAAGCGGGTCGAGGAGGGCCTCGGGATCCACACGGTCGGGGAGCTGCTCACCCACCTCCCGCGGCGCTACGTCCGGACCGAGGAGCTCTCCGAGGTCGGGCACCCGGTCCCGGGCCAGCACCTCACCGTCGTCGGGGAGGTCACCGCCAGCGAGGTCAAGCCCTTCCAGCGCGGAGGCCGCACCCAGTACCGCGTGGAGGTGCGGATCCGGACCGACGGTCCGGGCTTCACGCTGTCGTGGTTCAGCCCCTACCGGAAACAGGCCGACCAGCAGCGGGACCAGATGCCCCCCGGGTCGAGAGGCGTGTTCACCGGCAAGGTGAAGGCCTTCGGACGGTCCTGGCAGCTCGAGCACCCCCACGCGGTGATGTTCGACTCCGACGAGACCGTCCACATCAGCGGGCTGCTGCCGATCTACCCGCTCACCTCCCGGCTCACCTCCTGGGACCTGCAGCGGGTGGTCGCGACCGCCCTGGAGACCGTGGTCGACGTACCCGAGCTGCTGCCCGACGCGATGCGGGAGCGGCTCGGCCTGGTCGACCGGATGACCGCCCTGCGGTGGATCCACGCGCCCGAGGACCACGCCCAGCTGGGGGCCGCCCGGAAGCGCCTGCGCTTCGAGGAGGCCCTGGTGCTGCAGCTGGTGCTCGCCCGGCGCCGGGCGGCGCTGCGGGGCGAGCCGGCCCGGGAGCGGCCCGGTCGGTCCGGGGGGCTCCTCGACACCTTCGACGCACGGCTGCCCTTCGAGCTGACGCGGGGCCAGCGCGAGGTGGGTGAGGAGATCGCGGCCGACCTGGGCCGGGCCCACCCCATGAACCGGCTGCTGCAGGGCGAGGTGGGCTCGGGCAAGACCCTCGTCGCGCTGCGCGCCATGCTCCGGGTGGTGGACTCCGGTGGCCAGGCCGCGCTGCTCGCGCCCACCGAGGTGCTGGCCCAGCAGCACCACCGCTCGATCACGGCGATGCTCGGCGACCTCGCCGGCGGCGGGATGCTCGGCGGGGCCGCGGAGTCCACCCGGGTGGAGCTGCTCACCGGATCGATGTCCCGTGCCCGGCGGCGCGAGACGCTCCTGGCCCTGGCCTCGGGCGAGGCCGGGCTGGTCGTCGGCACCCACGCGCTCCTCGAGGACCAGGTCTCCTTCGCCGACCTCGGCCTGGTCGTCGTGGACGAGCAGCACCGCTTCGGCGTGGAGCAGCGGGCCGCCCTCACCGACAAGGCCGGGTCGCCGCCGCACGTCCTGGTCATGACGGCGACGCCCATCCCCCGCACCGTGGCGATGACCGTCTTCGGCGACCTCGCCGTCTCCACCCTCTCCGAGCTCCCGGCCGGGCGCGCCCCGATCCAGACCAACGTCGTACCCCTGGCCGACCACCCGCACTGGGAGGGCCGGGTCTGGGAGCGGGTCCGCGAGGAGGTCGAGGCCGGGCACCAGGCCTACGTGGTGTGCCCGCGGATCAGCGGGGACGACCCGGAGGAGGGGGAGGTCGACCAGGTCGACCTCGACGAGGACGACGAGCCCCTGGCCCGACCGCAGTCGCTCGCGGCGGTGGAGGACGTCGCCACCGACCTCGCGTCCGGGGCCCTGTCCGGCCTCCGGGTCGAGCGGTTGCACGGCCGGATGCCCGCCGAGGAGAAGGAGCGGGTGATGACCGCCTTCGCGGAGGGGCGGGTCGACGTGCTGGTCTCCACGACCGTCATCGAGGTCGGTGTCGACGTCGGCAACGCCACCACGATGGTGCTCCTCGACGCGGACCGGTTCGGGGTCTCCCAGCTCCACCAGCTCCGCGGCCGGGTGGGCCGTGGGGGGCACCCCGGCCTCTGCCTGCTGCTCACCCGGGCCGAGGCGGAGACGCCCGCCCGCGCCCGCCTCGCGGCGGTGGCCGCGACCACGGACGGTTTCGAGCTGAGCCGGGTCGACCTCGAGCAGCGCCGCGAGGGCGACGTCCTGGGGGCCCACCAGTCCGGCTTCCGCTCCAGCCTGCAGAACCTGCGGGTGCTCCGGGACGAGGAGGTCATCGTGGCTGCGCGCGAGGCCGCCGAGGCGCTGCTCGCCGAGGACCCCTCGCTCGCCGGGGCGCCCGGCCTGGCCCGGGAGGTCCTCGCGGTGGAACGGTCCCGGGAGTCGGCGTACCTGGAGAAGACGTGACCCGGGTGATCGGCGGCCGGGCCGGGGGCCGACGGCTGGACACCCCGCGCGGTGCGGCCACCCGCCCGACCAGCGACCGGGTGCGCGAGGCGCTCTTCTCCGCCGTGGAGTCCCGGTGGGGGCTGCTCGAGGGGGCGCGCTTCCTCGACCTGTACGCCGGGTCCGGCGCCGTGGGGCTCGAGGCGTGGTCGCGGGGCGCGACCGAGGTCACCTTCGTCGAGTCCGACCGACGCGCGGCGGGGCTGGTCCGCGGCAACGCCCGGCGGCTCGGGCTCGCCGAGGTGGACGTGCTGGCGCGCCCCGTCGCGGCGGTCCTGGCCGGTCCGGCGAGCGCACCGTACGACGTGGTCTTCCTCGACCCGCCGTACCCGCTGCCGGAGGAGGACCTCGCCGCCGTCCTCGCCGGGCTCACGGCCGGGGAGTGGTTGGCCCCCTCCGCCCTGGTGGTGGTCGAGCGCTCCGCCCGCAGCCCGGAACCGGCCTGGCCGCCCGGGCTGGTGCCCGAGCGGGAGCGACGCTACGGGGAGACCCGGCTGTGGTACGCCCTTTGGTACGGTCGCGGCGCCCCCAGGTCCGCCGATCCCCCCGCCGAGGAGTAGCCACCGTGCGTCGAGCCGTCTGCCCCGGGTCCTTCGACCCCGTGACCAACGGCCACATCGACATCATCGCGCGGGCCTCCTCCCTGTTCGACGAGGTGGTCGTGGCGGTGGGCGTCAACCAGTCCAAGAACCGGCTCTTCACCCCGGACGAGCGGATGGACATGCTGCGCCGGGTCGCCGGGCAGTTCGACAACGTCACCGTCGCCGGGTTCACCGGGCTGCTCACCGACTTCTGCCAGGCCAACGACATCCAGGCGATCGTCAAGGGCCTGCGCGCGGTGAGCGACTTCGACTACGAGCTGCAGATGGCGCAGATGAACTCCAGCCTCGCCCCGACCGAGACCGTGTTCGTCCCCACCAGTCCAGAGTACTCCTTCCTCGCCTCCAGCCTGGTCAAGGAGGTCGCGGCCTTCGGGGGCGACGTGTCCGGGCTGGTGCCCGACTTCGTGCACGCGGCCCTCACCGAGCGGCTGCGCGGCTGACCGCGGGCGTTTTGGAGCCCCCACCCGGCGACCGGTAGGCTCTTCGCGATCTGTCGTGCCCGTGACTACAGAAGTGACTCCCTTGGCCAGCCTGGACCCGCGAGCGCCGCTCGTGCTCGACACCCGCGAGCTCGGACGCCGCCCGGGGTCCCAGCGCGAGGTGTCGCGGACGGTCCCGGCGCCGGCGGATCTCGGCATCGCAGTCCTCTCCGTCCCCGAGGGTGCGCCGGTCGAGGTCGACCTGCGGCTCGAGGCGGTCATGGAGGGGGTGCTGGTCACGGGGTCGGCGACCGCCGGCCTGGTCGGCGAGTGCGCACGGTGCCTGGAGGAGGTGGCCGAGGAGATCTCGGTGTCCTTCCAGGAGCTGTACGTCTACGACGACCGTGAGGAGCCCCCCGCCGAGGAGCAGGACGACGACGTCAGCCGGCTCGAGGGCGACCTGCTCGACCTCGAACCGGTCCTGCGGGACGCGGTGGTGCTCGCACTGCCGTTCCAGCCGTTGTGCCGGGAGGACTGTCCCGGGCTGTGTGCCGAGTGCGGCGCCCGGCTCGCCGACGATCCCGACCACGGGCACGAGCCGGCGATCGACCCCCGGTGGGCGAAGCTGGCCGAGCTGCAGCAGGAGCCTGCCGACGGGGCAGGGGAGACCGAGACCGACTGACCTGACGATGGACCCGACCGGAGACCCCGGCCGGGAGAGACGAGCCGCCGGTCCACCGGTGGCAGCACGAGGAGACCACCATGGCTGTCCCCAAGCGGAAGATGTCGCGCAGCAACACGCGCCACCGTCGTTCCCAGTGGAAGGCCGTCGCGCCGTCCCTGGTGACCTGTGCCAACCCCGCCTGTGGCGCCAAGCACCTGCCCCACCGTGCCTGCGGCGAGTGCGGCCAGTACGGCGGCCGCGCGAACCGTCGCCAGGTCCTCTGAGGTAGTGGCAGCTGCCGACCCGGTCGACCGTGTCGTCGACTACCCCGACCTGCGGGGGGCCCTCGGCGATCCCGAGCTGCACCCCGAGCTGCTCGACCTCGCGCTGACGCACCGCTCCTACGCCTACGAGAACGGTGGGCTCCCCACCAACGAGCGGCTGGAGTTCCTGGGCGACTCGGTGCTGGGGCTGGTCGTCACCGAGACGCTCTACCGCACCCACCCGGACCTGTCCGAGGGGCGGCTGGCGAAGCTGCGGGCGGCCGTGGTCAACGCGCGCGCCCTCGCCGAGGTGGGCCGCACCATCGGGTTGGGCGAGCACGTGAAGCTGGGGCGCGGCGAGGAGACCACCGGGGGTCGGGACAAGGTCTCGATCCTCGCCGACACCGTCGAGGCGGTGATCGGCGCGGTCTACCTCAGCGGCGGCTTCGAGGTCGGTGCCGCCGTGGTGCACCACCTCTTCGACCCCGTCATGGAGTCCGCCGTCGCCCTGGGCGCGGGCCTGGACTGGAAGACCTCGCTGCAGGAGCTGGCGGCCGAGCGTGCCCTGGGTGTCCCCGAGTACGTCATCGAGGACGAGGGGCCCGACCACCAGAAGACCTTCACCGCGCGGGTGCGGGTGGGGGACCGGCTCTACGGCCACGGCGTGGGGCGTTCGAAGAAGGAGGCCGAGCAGCAGGCCGCGGAGACGGCGTACGGCGAGATCGCGGCCGCGTCGGCCCGCGCCGGGGCCGACTGACCTCGTGCCCGAGCTGCCGGAGGTCGAGGTCGTCCGGGCCGGCCTCGAGCGGCACGTGGTCGGCGCCCGGGTCGAGGCCGTCGAGGTGTGCCACCCCCGATCGGTACGCCGCCACGCGGCCGGCCCCGACGACTTCGCTGCCCGCCTGGCCGGCCGCACCGCCACGGCCGCCCGGCGCCGCGGCAAGTACCTCTGGCTGGCCCTGGACGACGGGGACGCCCTGCTCGGCCACCTCGGGATGCGGGGCCAGCTGGCGGTGCGCACCGCCGGCGCGCCGGCGGAGCGACACCTGCGGGTCCGCCTCGCCCTCGACACCGGCCTCGAGCTCCGCTTCGTGGACCAGCGGATGTTCGGCGGCCTGCTGGTCTCCACGGGAGGTGCGGAGCTTCCCGCCGAGATCGCGCACATCGCCCGCGACCCCCTCGACCAGGCGTTCGACGAGGCCGAGCTGGTACGCCGCGTGCGCCGCCGGAGCGCCGGCATCAAGCGGCGTCGGCAACATCTACGCCGACGAGGCCCTCTGGCGTGCCGGCATCCACGGGGACCGACCGGGGGAGCGGCTGACCGCCCGCCAGGTGCGCGAGCTCGTGGCCCACGTGCGCGACGTCATGACCGACGCCCTCGCCGAGGGTGGCACCTCCTTCGACGCGCTCTACGTCAACGTCAACGGCGAGAGCGGCTACTTCGACCGGTCCCTGTCGGCCTACGGGCGCGAGGGCGAGCCGTGCCGCCGGTGCGACACCCCGATCCGGAGGGTGGCGTTCATGAACCGCTCGTCCTTCTTCTGTCCCCGCTGCCAGCCGGTCCCGAGGAGACGCAGGCCACGTTGACCAGCAGGTCCGCCCGTGCCACGCTGGTATGTGGCCCGGACGTCTGCCGGTGCCCACGAATTCGTCCCGGAGGCTGTCCATGGCCAAGGCGCTGATCGGCCACCTGAGCCACGACCAGCGTGTCCCTGCCCGTCTCGCTGCGGAGAACCGCCGCCTGCGCGAACGGGTCCTGGAGCTCGAGGAGCTCGTCGGTCGCCTGAAGGACGAGAACGACTCGCTCGTGGAGTCGCGAGGAGCCGGGACGCTGGAGCGCGACCGCACCGAGCCCTCGCAGCTGCAGCCGGTCTGACGCGCCGTCCCGGCACGGCCCGGGTCCCGGGAACCGGCACCTCCGGTCACTAGGGTGGCCCACGCGAGGCTTCCCCACGCCGGCGTCTGAGAGGATGCCGCGGTTCGCACCCGTCCACCCGGGCGGGCCGACGTCCCGGACTCAGCAGGGAGAGCGCACGTTGTACCTCAAGAGCCTGACGCTCAAGGGATTCAAGTCCTTCGCCTCCGCCACGACCCTGCAGCTCGAGCCGGGGATCACCTGCGTCGTCGGCCCCAACGGGTCGGGCAAGTCCAACGTCGTCGACGCCCTGGCCTGGGTGATGGGCGAGCAGGGAGCCAAGTCCCTGCGCGGCGGCAAGATGGAGGACGTCATCTTCGCCGGCACCTCCGGCCGCCCGCCGCTGGGTCGCGCCGAGGTCCAGCTGACCATCGACAACTCCGACGGCGCCCTCCCCATCGAGTACGCCGAGATCACCATCAGCCGCACGATGTTCCGCAACGGCGGGTCGGAGTACGCCATCAACGGCCAGACCTGCCGAC
>CAZRKV010000022.1:0-16833 GCA_964600305.1 uncultured Nocardioides sp.
CGCCACCGAGTGGCGCGACACCCACGTCCGCATCAGCGGGCCGGCCGTGTGGGACCTCAAGCGGGCCTTCGCCGACTTCTGGAACCTGCACCGGCGCCGACGGCTCGGCAGCAGCGAGCGGCCCCTGCTCATGGAGACCTCCTCCACCTGGGAGCCACGCGTCCGCATCCAGCGCAACGTCCCCCGGGTGCTGGTGTTCCCCATCCGGGGCATGTACCTGGAGGGGATCCAGCGGGCGACCCGCCGGATCTGGATCACCCAGGCCTACTTCCTCCCCGACCAGATCTTCGTGGACGCGCTCCGGGACGCCGCCCGGCGCGGGGTGGACGTCCGGCTGCTGGTGCCGTTGAAGTCGAACCACATCGTGGTCGACTGGATCTCGCGCGGCTACTACGCCCAGCTGCTCGAGGCCGGGGTCCGCATCCTGCGCTACCGGGGCGCCATGGTCCACGCCAAGACCGCCACGATCGACGGCAGCTGGTCGACCGTCGGCACCGCGAACATCGACCGGCTCAGCCTGACCGGCAACTACGAGGTCAACGTGGAGATCATCGATCCCGGGTTCGCCCGGACGATGGAGCGGATCTTCGAGGTGGACCAGGCCCACTGCCTGGAGCTGCGGGCCGAGGAGTGGGAGGCCAGGCAGGGGCACCGGAAGTTCACCGAGTTCGTCCTCCAGCCGCTGCGCCCACTCCTGTGAGCCCGCTGCCGTGAGCCGGGTAACCCGGGGGATCCGTGCTCGTTGGACCGTTGTGCACAGGAAACCACTGCCTGAACTGTGGGACCGGAACGTCTTCGTCACCGGCGCCGCCAGCGGCATCGGCCGGGCCGTCGCCGAACGGTGCGCCCGGGCCGGGGCCCACGTCCACCTGACCGACATCGACGCCGCGGCCCTTGAGGCCGTGGCCGCCGACCTCCGGTCCCGGGGCGGCTCGGTCCCCTTCGTCGGGGCTGCCGACATCGCCGACCACGAGGCGGTACGCCGCCTCGCTCGGCGGCTCACCGACGAGCGCGGCGCGATGGACGCGCTCTTCAACGTGGCCGGCATCTCGGCCTGGGGAACGGTCCGGTCCCTCCACCACCGTCAGTGGCGGGCGATGGTCGAGGTCAACCTGATGGGCCCGATCCACGTGATCGAGGAGCTCGTCCCCCCGATGATCGAGGCCGGACGGGGTGGCCAGCTGGTGAACGTCTCGTCCGCAGCCGGCCTGATCGGGATGCCCTGGCACGCGGCGTACAGCGCCAGCAAGTTCGGCCTGCGTGGGGTGTCGGAGGTGCTGCGCTTCGACCTGCGCCGCCACGGCATCGGCGTGTCCCTGGTCTGCCCGGGGGGTGTGGACACCGGCCTCACCGAGACCATCGACATCGCGGGGGTCGACAAGTCCACGCCGGCCTTCCGGCGGGCGCAGGCCCACTTCCGCAAGCGTGCGGTCTCCCCCGACGAGGCGGCCGCGCGGATCCTCGACGGCGCCCTCCGCAACCGCTACTGGGTCTACACCTCGAACGACATCCGCCTCGTGCACCTGCTCCAGCGCTTCCTGCCGCCGGTGTACGCAGGGTTGATGCGGGCCATGAGCTGGGGCGCCAACCGGGCCCTCCCCGACGTGGACCTGGCCACCCGCCAGGACCAGCCGGCATGAGTGCCCCGGCGCCGCGCGTCGCGCCGGGTGGCCGCCGCGAGGTCGGGATCGTGGCGTGGACGTTCGCCCGGCTGGCCGGACGCGTCCAGGGTACGGCGCCCCCGGCGGTCTTCCTGACGCTCGCGCGGCACCGGGGACTGTTCTGGGGCTGGTTGCACTTCGCCGGCCGGCTGATGCCGGGCGGACGCATCCCACGGCGGGAGACCGAGCTGGTCATCCTGCGGGTCGCGCACCTGGCCGGGAGTGAGTACGAGCTCAGCCACCACCGGCGCCTGGGCGCCCGGGCGGGCGTCACCTCCGCCGACGTGGAGCGGGTGGTCACCGGCCCCCGCGCCGAGGGGTGGAGCCCGATGGAGGAGCTGCTGCTCACCGCGACCGACGAGCTGCACCAGCACCGGGACCTCAGCGACCGGACGTGGGCGCGGCTGCGGGAGGCGCTCGACACCAGGACCTGCCTGGAGCTGCTCCTGCTGGTGGGCCACTACGAGATGCTCGCCACCACGCTGAACACCTTGCGCGTGGAGCCGGACGCCCCGCGCAGCGGATAGGGGCCGGTTAGCGGTCCAGCGGCGGTGGTGCCTGCTCGGTGCCACGCCAGACCTGGTCGTCGAGGGCACAGCGACCGCGGGTGTCCAGCGGGCGCCGCTCTCCGGTCATCGGGTCCTGCCGCTCGGTGTCGTAGTGGCACTGCCGCTGGCCGGCGATGCTGAGGTCGACGTTCAGCCAGCCGTCGCGGAAGACCGAGGCGAACCGCCCCGCCCCCCAGGGCAGGGCCGTGGTCAGCTCCCGCAGGTGGGGCTCCCGCTGGTACAGGACCCCGGTCAGGTGGAGCAACGTGTCGAGGAACGGGGGCAGGATCCCGGCGAGGTCGTCGACCAGCACCCGCACGGTGCGGAAGTCGCCCGGCGCGTCGGCGAGGATCTGCTGGAAGTCCGCGTCGAAGCCCTTCAGCCACCGGGCCAGGACGCGGGCCGACCGGGAGAAGCCGGTCAGGTTCCCCTGGTGGGACTCCAGCAGGCGACCCACGTCGCGGCCCTGGTGCAGCAGTCGCCGGGTCTCGGGCCAGGACTCGTCGAGCGTCCCGACCAGGGCGTCGCTGGAGTCGAGCAGGCGCTCCAGGTCGCCGTCGACCCCGGAGAGCCCGGTGTTGAGCTCGGCGAGCACGGTCCGGAGCTCGTCCTCGTCGATCTGTCCGAGGAGACCGTGGAAGCTGTCCGCGGCGGCGGCCAGGGACACCGGGAGCTCGGTCGCCGACGCCTCGATCCGGTCCCCGTCGGCGAGCCACGGGCCGGCGTGCGCGTCGGGCTGGAAGTCGAGGTACTGCTCCCCCACGGGGGAGAGGCTCCGCACCACGGCCGAGGTCGCGGTGGGCACCTCCGCCCCCTCGCGCAGGGTGACGGTCGCCTCGGCGCCCCCCTCGTCCAGGTGGATCCGGTCGACCGTGCCGACCCGGACACCGCGATAGGTCACGGCCGACCCCTCGAACAGCCCGCCGGTGTTCTCGAGGTCGACGCCCACCTGGGTGCGTCCTCCGGTGAGCGGGAGGTCGAGCACCGATCCGACCAGGTAGACCACGCACACGACCAGGGTCGTGAGGAGTCCGACGACGCTGAGCAGCAGCCGGTTGTGCAGCATCAGCGCTCACCCGCCCGGTCCGGGCCGAGCAGCCCCCCGAGGTCGAGCTCCGGGACCAACGGGGGCAGCTCGGGCGGCTCGAGGCCGGGGACCCCCGGCAGGACTCCCTGTCCGGGCGACCCGGGGTCACCGGTGCCCGGGTTCGCGGGCGTGCCGGAGTCGCCCTCGAGCAGGGTGACGGGGTTCAGCACGAAGTAGAGGTTCAGGTACTCGTTGGGGACCGCGCGCTGGAGGTTGCCCGCGAGCTGGCCCACCGTGCCGAGCCCCGTCACGAGCTCCTCCTCGATGCCCAGCACCTGCTCGAGCACGGGCCCGAGCTGCTCCACGACCTGGGTGAGGTCGTCCCGGGTGCGGACCACGAGGTCGTCGGTGGAGCGGGCCATCTCCTCGGTGGCGCGCAGCATCCGGGCCAGGTCATCGGTGTTCTCCTCCAGGGTCCGCGCCGCCGGACGGAGCTCACGCAGTGCCCGGTTGATGGTGTCCTCGCGCCGGTCCAGGATCCGTGAGCTGCGGTTCAGGGCGCGCAGGATCCGGTCGATCTGTCGGGTGCTCTGCACGGTCTGCCCCAGGAACCGGTCGATCTCGCGGAGCATGCCTCGGGTTGCCCCGACCCGACCGTCGAGGGCCGTGTTCAGCTCCGAGGCGATGGTCTGCACCTGGTCCAGGCTCCCGCCGTTGATCAGCAGCGACGCGGAGGCCAGGGTGTCCTCCACGCTGGGGGCGGTGGTGGTCTCCTCGGCCGGGAGCACCTCCCCGTCCTCGAGGGGGTCGCCGGACTCCGCGGGCGTGACCTCGACGTACACCTCTCCGAGCGCGGTGGTGTAGCGCAACCGGAAGTCGCTCCCCCGGCGGAGCCTCGTCCCCTCCTCGACACGCATGGTGACCTGCGCGGTGTAGTCCTCGACCGCGATGTCGGTGACCTTCCCGACCTCGAGCCCGCCGACCTTCACCGCCGCGCCCTGCGGCAGGTTGACCGCGTCGTCGAAGCTCGCCGTGAGCCGCCATCCCTCCGGCGCGGAGCCGGGCAACGACCCGGGCACGGCTCCACAGCCGGCCACGAGGAACACTCCCCCGCCCAGGAGGCCCACGCAGAGGGCCGCGCGGCGCCGTCCCGCCCTCACCGGTCGCCTCCCTCGAGTCCTGCCAGGATCTCGGCGAGGTCGGGGTCGGTCCCGAGGTTGTCGCACACCACGGCGGGCAGGACCTCGCACACGCCTTCGGTGACCTCGGGCACCGGGGAGAGGTGGCGCAGGGGCAGCTTCACCCGCAGCCGGTCCTCGTTGCTGATCGCGCGACCGATGTTCTCGAAGGTGATCGGCGTCGTCTCGAGCGCCTCGGCGAGCTCCGCCTCGTGCTCGAGCAGGCTCTCGGTGACCTCGGTGAGCCCCGTCATCGCGTCCCCGAGCTCCGCGCGGTTCTCCCGCACGAACCGCGCGAGGGACCGCAGCGCCCGGCTCAGCGAGGTCAGGGCCCGCCCGAACCGGTGGCGTTCGTCGGCGAAGAGGTCGGTGGCGTCGGTGACGCTCTCGATGAACTCGTCGATCGTGTGACCGTTGTCGGCCAGCAGCGTGGTCAGGGCGTCCAGCTCCTCGATCGTGCCGGCGATCTCCTCCCGCTGGCCCGACAGGGCCCCCGCGGCCCCGGAGAGGCTGCGGATGGTGCGGTTCACGTCCTCCCCGCGCCGGTCGAGGGCTCCGGCGCCCGCCGAGAGGAGCTCCCGCAGGGCCTTCGCCTCACCGTCGGCCCCGGTGATGCCCTCGCTGAACTCCCCCAGCGACTCCAGCAGCTCGTCGAACTCGACCGGGTTCCGGGTGCGCTCGAGCGGGATCTCGGCCCCGGGGTCCAGGGTGGGGCCGGAGGCGTGCACCGGGGTCAGCTCGACGTAGCGATCCGTGGCGACGGAGCGGCTCACCACCACGGCCCCGACGTCGGCGGGGAGGTCGAGGTCGGGGTCGACCTCGAGCTCGACCTCGACCACGTCCCCGCGCGGGCTGATCTGTTCGACGCTCCCGACCGGGACCCCGAGGACGCCGACGTCGTTGCCGACGAAGAGCCCGGCCGAGTCGGCGAAGATCGCGGTGAGCCTGGTCTCCCCCGCACCGATCGGTGCGCACCCGCCGGAGAGCAGGAGCGAACCGCACGCCACGGCGAGGGCGGCTCGACGCAGCATCGGCCTCATTCGCAGGTCCCCTTCTCGAGGCAGTTGATCCCGTCCGGGGTGGCACCAGGGGTGTACTGGTCCAGCCAGCGGCCGGTCCCCCCGGCGTTCCCGAAGTAGCGCCCAGCAGGCGCGAGGGTGCGGACGGTGCGCGCGACATCGGCCTCGTGCTTCCTCAGCAGCTCGGTCACCCGGTGGAGGTCGGCCAGCATCGGGTTCATGTCCGCACGGGTCTCGTCGACGACCCCGGAGAGGTGGTCGCCCAGCGTCGCCAGGTCCTGGAGGAGCGCCCTGATGGTCTCCCGGCGACTGCGCAGGGTGTCGAGGATCAGGTCCGCCTGTCGCATCAGCTCGACCAGGTCGCCGCCGCTGTCGTTGAGCTGGCCGGAGACGCGCCGCGCGGCACGCAACAGCGCCCCGAGGTCGTCGGAACGCTGCACGACCAGCTCGGAGAGGTCGTGGACGCCGTCCAGTGCGGGCCCGAGGTCCTCACCCGAGCGCTCCATCGTCTCCGCCACCGCCGCGAGGGACTCCTCGATGCGCCCGGCGTCGAACTCCCGGATCTCGGGGACCCCGTCATCGAGCACGTCCTGGAGGTTGTACGGCACCCGGGTGCGGTCCACCGGGATGGTCGCGTCGGCCAGCGCCTGCCCGCCCCGGGGCTCGACCTGCAGGAAGTGGGTCCCGAGCAGCGTGGCGACCTTCACCTCGGCCCGCGTGTCCTGGCCGAGGTGGATCTCGTCGTCGAGGGTGAAGCTCACCTCCACCTCCTCCTCTCCGAGCTCGATGCCCTGCACCGTCCCGACGCCGACGCCCGCGACCTGGACCTCCTCGCCCACCCGGAGCCCGCCGGTGTGCTCGAGCACGGCCGTGTAACGGTGCGTGCCGGGGGCGAGGTTCGCCGCCGCGACGACGACTGAGGCGAGGAAGGCGACGACGGCGACCCCCACGACGCCGATGCGGGCCCGGTCCTGTTCCACGAGCGGTTTCACGTGCACGCTCCCGAGTAGGGGCCCCCGGCGCTCGGCACCCAGACTCGCTGGCCGGCCGCCTCGAAGCCCAGGTTGCAGAGGTAGACGTTGAGGTAGGCCCCGTAGGACTGGGTGCGGGCGAAGGAGCCGAGCAGCCGGGGCAGGTCCTCCAGGGTCCGGCCGAGCAGGGGGCGTTCCCGGGCCAGGAGGCCGGTGGTACGGCGGAGTGCGTGCACGTCACGCTGCAGCGGCGCCCGGACGTCGTCGAGCAGGTCCGAGGTGTTGGCCACGAGCGACCCGAGGTGGTCGATGGAGCCGGCGACCGTGCGTCGCTCGTCCGCCAGGCCGGTCATCAGGGCCTCGAGCTGGACGACCGTGGCGTCGAGCTGCTCGGACTGGTTGTCGAGGTTCTCCAGGACCGGCGTGAGGTTGGCGAGCACCTGTGCGAAGAGCTCGTCGCGCTCGGCCAGGAACCGGGTGACCTCGGTCGTCTGCTCCAGCAGCGACTCCACGGTGCCGGCCTCGCCCTGGAGCACGCGCAAGATGTTGGTGGCGAGCTGGTTCACCTCGCCCGGGTCGATCACCGCGAAGAGCGGCTCGAACCCGTTGAGCAGCGCGGTCAGGTCGAAGCCCGGACTCGTCCGGGAGACCGGGATCCGGTCGTCCGGCTCGAGGGCGGCCCCCTCGCCTCCGTCGGGGCGGTCCACCGCGAGGTAGCGCTGCCCGAGCAGGTTCTGGTACCGCAGCGTGAGCTGCGTGTCCTCGTGGAACCTCATCCGGCGCGGCACCTCGAACCCGACCAGGGCCTGGTCGTTGTCGACCACCTCGATCCGCTCGACACGACCGACCTTGACGCCGGCCACCCGCACGTCGTCCCCCTCCCGGAGACCGCTCACCGAGTCGAACACCGCCGTCCACCGCGCGCTGTCGCCGCCCACGGAGTTGGTCATCATCGCGAACAGGCCGATGAAGCCCACCACCGAGACGGTCCCGAAGACCACCAGCTTCAGGAGGGTGGAGCGCAGGCCGGTCATCGACACCCCCTGCCCCGGTGCCCGCCGTACGACGGGCAGTCCTCCGGGCCGTAGGCGGGCCCGAAGGACCGCACCAGCTGGGCGTGGATGCGGGCCCAGGGCCCGTGGTCGAGCGCGTCCCGGAACCCTCGCGCCAGGCGGAAGGTCTCCAGGAGGCCCTCGACCACGTCCTCCCGCCCGTCGTAGAGGACGTCGACCACGACGGCGGTCTGCAGCAGGGACTCGATCAGGGCCGTCCGGTTCTCGCGCACCAGCTCGTCGGTGGCCGACAGCGTCCGGGTGCCCTGCCGGGTCAGTCCGCGGAAGTCCTCCTCCCCCTCGGCCAGGGTCCGGGCGGCCACCAGGACGTCCTCGGTGGCGCGGAACAGGTCGGGGGCGTAGCGCTCGAACGCCTCCAGGTTCGACGCCAGCAGGTCGAGGTTCTCCCGGACCAGCTCCATCGACGGGTTGAGCCGCCGCAGGTACCCCTCGATCTGCTCCACCGTGCGGCCCAGCTGCTCCCCGTTGCCGTCCAGCGCGCCCGCGAGTCCCTCCAGGGCCCCGGAGAGCTCGGCCGGCCCGAGCGCATCCACGACCCGGTCCAGGTCGTCCAGGATGGCCTGGATCTCCAGGGTGCCCCGTGATCGGTCCTGCGCGATCGCCTGACCGGACCGGAACCCGCCGGCCGGCTCTCCGTCGGCGACGAGGTCGACGAACGAGGTGCCGAAGATGGTGGCCGGCAGGATCCGTGCCCGGAGGTTGCCCGGGAGGTCGGCGGCCATCTGCCGCGGCACCGTGATCTGGACCTCGACACCGCCCCCGCCCGCCCGCAGGTCGCGGACCCGGCCGACCACCACCCCGTCGTACTTGACGTCGGAACCCTCGACCAGGGAGCCCCCGGCGTCGTCGACCGCCACGGTGGCCACGGCCGCACCGGAGAAGGTCCCGCGTCCGTAGAGGAAGAGCAGGCCCACCACGACCGCGGTGGCGAGGAGGAACACCGCGCCCCGGACCGCCAGGACCCGGCGCCCCGGTTCCCGGCCGTCTGCCCGCATCGCCTGCAGCAGTCCCATCGGCTACCCCGAGATCCGGAACCCGGGGTCGTCACCCCAGAAGACGAGGGTCAGCAGCATGTTGGCCAGCACCACCACGACGATGCTGGCCCGGATCGCGCGGCCGGTGGCCTCCCCGACCCCTTGCGGACCACCGGCGGCGTTGAAGCCGTACCAGCAGTGGATCAGCGTGACCAGCAACGCGAACACCAGGATCTTGACCACCGAGAAGGTCACGTCGCGGCCGCTGATGAAGGTGTCGAAGTAGTGCTCGTAGGTGCCGCCGGACTGGCCGAACACGAGGACCACCGCCGCCTGCGAGGCCAGCCACGAACCGATCAGCCCCACGAGGTAGAGCGGCATGATCGCGATCATCGCGGCGATGACGCGGGTGGTGACCAGGTAGCGGAGCGGGTGGACCGCCATCACCGCGAGGGCGTCGATCTCCTCGTGGTTGCGCATCGAGCCCAGCTGGGCGGTGAACCGGCACCCCACCTGGGCGGCGAGGGCCAGAGCCGCGACGAGGGGGGCGAGCTCGCGGGTGTTCACGCTCGCGCTGACGAACCCGGTGAGCGGCGCCAGACCGACCAGCTCCAGGCCGTTGAAGCCCTCGATCCCCAGCGAGGTCCCGGCCGAGAGGGCCAGGAGCACCATCACCCCGATCGTGCCTCCACCCACGATGATCGCGCCGGATCCCCAGGAGATGTCGGCCAGCTGCCGCAGCACCTCGGTGCGGTAGTGCACCAGCGAGTACCGGACCGAGCCCAGGGCCCGCCACGAGAACGTCGCCGCGTCGCCGGCACGTGCCAGTGCGTCGCCGG
Source organism: uncultured Nocardioides sp. (assembly GCA_964600305.1). Taxonomy (GTDB): domain Bacteria; phylum Actinomycetota; class Actinomycetes; order Propionibacteriales; family Nocardioidaceae; genus Nocardioides. Next base: position 9,291 of record CAZRKV010000022.1, read on the forward strand.
TGGTGGTCCGCCATCGCGTGGTCATCGCTGCCGCACCCCTAGGCGATCCGTTGCGGGAAGAGCATCACGTAGGCCTGGGTCAGGCCCACGTTGACCACGGACAGGACGATGACGCTCAGCACGACGGCCTGGTTCACCGCGTCGGCGACCCCCTTGGGGCCGCCGCTGGCGCTCAGGCCCTTGTGCGCAGCGACGATGGTCGCGAGGAAGCCGAAGATCGCCGCCTTGACCTCCGCGAGCAGCAGGTCGGTCGGTTGGGCGAACGCGACGAAGGACTCGAGGTAGGTCCCCGAGCTGACCGACCCGCCACCCACGTTGAGCAGGTAGCCGGTGCCGATGGCGCTGATCGCGACGATCACGTTGAGGAGCAGGGCGACCACCACCGCGGCCAGGAGCCGGGGCGCCACGAGCCGGTTGACCGGGTTGATGCCCATCACCCGCAGCGCGTCGACCTCCTCGCGGATGGTCCGCGCGCCCAGGTCGGAGCACAACGCCGCCCCCACCGCCCCGGCGATCATCAGCGAGGTCACCATCGGCGCCCCCTGGCGCAGGACGCCGATGCCGTTCACCGCACCGCTGAAGGCGGCGGCTCCGATCTGTTGCGCGACCCCGCCGACCTGGACGGAGACGATCACGCCGAACGGGATCGCGACCAGGATCGTGGGCAGCAGGGAGACCCGGGTCATGAACCAGGCCTGGAACAGGAACTCCGACCACGAGAACCTGCGGGTCGCGATGTCGACGACCACGGCTCGGCTGGCCTGCACGGCCAGCACGATCATGTCCCCGGTCGTGACCAGACCGGTGTGGAAGCGGCCGGCGAGCGCTCCTCGGGGGACCGCCCGCGGCCGGGGGGCCAGGACCGTCATCGGGAGGCGACCCCGCGTGCGGACGGGATGTCGATCAGGGAGCTGAGCAGCAGGGCCTTCGAACGATCCCCCTTCACCTTCAGGTGGCCCCGCAGGACCCCGGAGACCGGGTTGAGGTGGCCGGTGGCCAGGCGCAGGAAGTCGTGCCCCTCGCAGGTCACGGTGGCGTCCCGCCGTACGCCCGCCTCGCCGGAGGTCACGGTCGCCGCGCCCCGGTCGACCGAGACCAGGTAGCGATCCGGCTCCTGCCCGGGCCCGCCGGTGAGCCGGAAGCCCACCTGCAACCGGACCTTCGCGGCCCGTCCCGGGTCCACGAACTCCGGGAGCCGGCGGAAGATCTCGCCGAGGACGATCCCCCGGATGTCGCCACCCATCACCTTGCGCAGGTGCCGCGTGGGCACGCCCTCGAGCACGGTCGCGACGTCGACCGGGTCCAGGGTCCGCGGATCGAGGGCGACCTCGTCGTGCCCGGGGACCCGGAACAGGCTGCCCACGTCCAGGGCCATCAGCTCGTCGCCCTCGATGTCGAGGGTCCCGCCGAGGAACTCGAGGGCGGCGTTCCGCTCCCCGCTGACCAGGCGCACGAACCGGAGCACGCTCGTCCGCACCGCCACGTCGCGCGGAGCGTCCTCGGGGTGGTCCTCGAGCAGGGCGATCCCCTCCTGCCCGAAGCGCAGGGCGTGCCGCTCGCGCACCTCCCCGCCGTCGGTCAGGTCGAACCGGGCGACCCCGTGCAGCTTGGCCAGCTGCTCCGGCACGGCGAACTCGTCGAGGCGGGCGAGGATGCCGCGGACCGCGGCCGCGCGGATCTCGGGACGCCGCACGTGACCGAGCAGGTCCTCGTCGTCGGTCGCGGCCACGGCGGTGACGAGCTCGACCGGGTCGGCGGTGGCGAAGAAGTCCTCGGCGGAGCGCCGATCCATGGCCCGCACGGCCTCGAGCATGGTCACGCCCGCCCTCCATTCCCCCGGGCTCCTCGGCCCGGGTCACCTCGTCCACGTCCTTCGAGCAGGGGAACGAGCGGGGGTGACGCAGGTTACGCCGCCGGACCGGGACGCGGGGCCCCCCGGGTGCCGGGGGTCCGGCCGGGCAGGTGGGTGCGGGGTGCCATCCGGGGACCGCGGCGAGGGCGGTGCAGCCCAGCGAGGTGCACCAGCGCCTGCACCCGGTAGCGGTGCGGGCGCCACGGTTCGAGGAGCGAGGCGAGCCCGGCGTCGTCGAGCTCCTCCCCGGTCAGGGCCCAGCCGACGTCCCTGGCCACGTGGTAGTCGCCGAAGCTGACGGCGTCGGGGTCCCCGCAGGCCCGCACCCGGGTCTCGGCGCTCGTCCAGGTGCCGATGCCGGGCAGCGACCGGAGCCGCCGGTCGGCCTCGGCGTGCTGCAGGTCCACGAGACGCTCCAGAGACCCGGCCACCCGCGCGGCGGCGACCGCGGCCCGGGACCGGGCCGGGTCGACGTGCAGGCGCAGCCACTCCCACGACGGGATCCTGGCCACCGTCGAGGGAGCCGGCTGGACCCACAGCCGGAGCTGCGCGCCGGGCCCGGGGGCCGGCTCGCCGTGTCGCCGCACCAGGGCACGGAAGCCGGCGTAGGCCTCCTGGCCGGTCACCTTCTGCTCCAGCACCGCCGGCAGGAGCGCCTCGAACAGCCGACGGGACCGGCTGACCCGCCAGTGCGGGTGGCGGCGCCATGCCTCCCGCAGCACGGGGTGCGCAGGGTCGAACCCGCTCGGGTCGTCCTCCGCGCCGAGCAGGCCGGGGAGGGTCTCCAGGGCCCAGCCGGCCCCGGCTCCCCAGGCGAGTGCCTCGACCTCGCCCACGCCCGGCCGCCCCCCGATGCGGACCGCGGCCGGTCCCTCGGGTGTGCGGACACCGAGCCAGTGGTGCCCCTGCTCGTCGATCCGGTACGTCGGGTCGTGCGGCCCGCGCCGGTGGACCGCCAGCACCCGGCCGACCGGGCAGGGCCAGGAGGGGCGCCACACGCGCGAGGCGGGCGTCGTCGACCACGTCACGACCGCCACGGTAGCCGCACAATGGAGGGATGCTGCTCCAGGACCTCGTGGACGTCTCGCGCCGGGTGGGCTCCACCCGCTCCCGCCGCGCCAAGGTCGCGACCCTGGCCGAGGCCCTCGCGGCCGCGCCGGCCGGGGAGCTGCCCGTGGTGGCGACGTACCTCTCCGGACGGCTGCGCCAGCGCCGCACCGGCGTCGGGTGGCGCTCCCTCACCCGGTTGCCCGGTGCGGCCGAGCGGCCGACCCTCACGGTGGCGGAGGTCGACGCCGCCTTCGACCGGCTGGCCGACCTGTCGGGACCGGGGTCGCAGTCGGCCCGGGCCGCTGCCCTGGCCGACCTCCTCGCCCGGGCCACCCCGGCCGAGCAGGCGTGGCTCCGCGGCGCCATCACCGGCGAGGTGCGCCAGGGCGCGCTGGACTCCTTGCTGCAGGAGGCCGTGGCCCAGGCCTCCGGCGTACCCCTCACCGAGGTCCGCCGCGCCGCGATGCTGGCCGGGTCCACCATCCCGGTCGCGGTCGTGGCCATGACCGAGGGGCGCGAGGCCCTGGGCCGCTTCCAGCTGGAGGTGGGCCGCCCGGTCCAGCCGATGCTGGCCTCGAGCGCTCCCGACGTCGGCGCAGCCATCGCCAAGGTGGGCGGGCAGGGGCTGGTCGAGGTGAAGCTGGACGGGATCCGCGTCCAGGCGCACAAGGACGGTGACCGGGTCCACCTGGCGACCCGGACCCTGGAGGACATCACCGCCCGCCTGCCCGAGGTGGTCGACGTCGTCGCCTCCCTCCCGGTCGACCGGGCCGTGCTGGACGGCGAGGCGGTCACCCTCGACGACCAGGGGCGCGCACGACCCTTCCAGGAGACCTCCGCCCGCACGGCGAGCGGGGACGGGGTGGCGGTGACGCCGTACTTCTTCGACCTGCTGCTCGAGGACGGGACCCCGCTGCTCGACGAGCCGGCGCGGGTGCGCCGGGAGCGCCTGCGATCACTCGTGCCCGAGCAGCACCTGCTCGACCACGTCCTCACCGACGAGGAGCAGGCCGCCCAGTCCTTCCTCGAGGAGGCCCTCACCGCCGGCCACGAGGGCGTGGTCGTCAAGGACCCCGAGGCCCGCTACGCCGCAGGCCGCCGGGGGTCGGCGTGGGTGAAGGTCAAGCCGGTCCACACCCTCGACCTGGTGGTGCTGGCCGTGGAGGAGGGCAGCGGCCGGCGACGCGGCTGGTTGTCCAACATCCACCTGGGAGCGCGCGAGGCCGGCGGCGGGTTCGCCATGCTCGGCAAGACCTTCAAGGGGATGACCGACGAGACCCTGGCCTGGCAGACCGAGCGGTTCACCGACCTGGCCACCCACCGGGACGGCCACGTGGTCCACGTGCGCCCCGAGCAGGTCGTCGAGATCGCCTTCGACGGCGTGCAGCGCTCCACCCGCTACGCGTCGGGGATGGCGCTCCGCTTCGCGCGGGTGGTGCGGTACCGGCACGACAAGACCGCCGCGGACGCCGACTCGGTCGAGGAGGTACGCCGCCTCGCCGGGTTGTAACGGTTGTCGCAACACCGAGTTGCCACTCGCGTACCATGCCCCGCATGAGTGAGACCACCGGTGCGGTGCGCAGCGGCGACAAGCGGCGTACGGCCGCGCTGGCGCGGCGGCGGGCCCGGGAGCGCGAGATCCTCGAGGCGACCCGCGCCCTGTTCGACGAGCGTGGGGTGCGCGACGCCCAGATCGAGGACATCGCGTCCGCGGTCGGTATCAACCGGGCGATCGTCTACCGCCACTTCGCCGGCAAGGAGGAGCTCTTCGCCCTCACCCTCGTCGGCTACCTCGACGAGCTCGCCGAGCGGCTGGCAGCGGTGGCGGACGAGGGCACTCCCACCGAGCGGCTGACCGCGCTGACCGAGGCCTTCGTCGACTTCGGCGTGGAGTACCCGGCCTTCGTGGACTGTGCGCAGACGATCATGCGGCGCCCCGGTCCCGAGCTGCTGGAGGAGGTCAGCGAGAGTGCCCTGTTCCGCCTCGGCCGTGGCATCGCGACCTCGCTGGAGATGGTGGTGCGGGCCCTGGTCGACGGCCGGGAGCAGGGCGAGTTCCGCGTCGAGGACCCCCAGCTGCTCGCCAACACGCTCTACGCCAGCGGCCTCGGGGCGCTCCAGCTCGCCCGCGTGGGCATGCTCGTGCGCGAGGCCGCTCCGGGGATCCCGGCGATCGCGCCGGTCTCCCCGGACCAGGTGAAGCAGCACGTGGTCGCGGCTGCCCTCGCCCTGGCCCGGGGCTGACCGGGACGCTCCCCCGGGTCAGTCACGCTCGAGGATCGCGGTGATCCCCTGCCCACCGGCGGCGCACACCGAGATCACGGTCTTGCCGGACCCGCGGTCGGCGAGCAGCTTCGCGGCGTTCGCCAGGATCCGGGCACCGGTCGCGGCGAACGGGTGCCCGGCGGCCAGCGAGGAACCCTTCACGTTGAGGCGGCTGCGGTCGATGGCGCCCATCGGCTCGTCCCGGCCCAACCGCTCGCGGCAGAAGATGGGGTCCTCCCAGGCCTTCAGGGTGCTGAGCACCTGCGAGGCGAAGGCCTCGTGGATCTCGTAGAAGTCGAAGTCCTGGAGCTTCATGCCCTCGCGGTCGAGCATCCGCGACATGGCGTACGTGGGCGCCATCAGCAGGCCCTCGCCCCCGTGGACGAAGTCCACCGCGGCGGTCTCGTACGCCGTCAGGTAGGCCAGCACCGGCAGGTTGCGCTCCCTGGCCCACTCCTCCGAGGCCAGCAGCACGGTCGAGGCCCCGTCGGTCAGCGGGGTCGAGTTGCCGGCCGTCATGGTGGCCGCCTCGCCGCGCCCGAAGACCGGCTTGAGCTTGCCCAGCTTCTCGGGCGTGGAGTCCGGCCGCAGGTTCAGGTCGCGCTCGACCCCCCGGAACGGCGTGACCAGGTCGTCCTGCCACCCGGCGTCGTAGGCGGCACCGAGGTTCTGGTGCGAGGCGGCCGCCAGCTCGTCCTGGGCCTCGCGGGAGATCTGCCACTCCAGCGCGGTCAGCGCCTGGTGCTCGCCCATGGAGAGCCCGGTCCGCGGCTCGCTGTTGGTCGGGACCAGCGGCACCAGGTCAGCCGGGCGGAGCTTGGCGAAGGCGGCGATGCGGCCCTTGACGTCCTTGGCCCGGTTCGCCTCGAGCAGCACCTGGCGCAATCCCTCGCCGACGCCGATGGGGGCGTCGGAGGTGGTGTCGGATCCTCCGGCGATGCCGGACTCGATCTGCCCGAGTGCGATCTTGTTGGCCACCAGCACGGCGGCCTGCAGGCTGGTCCCGCACGCCTGCTGCACGTCGTACGCCGGGGTCTCGGGCGCCAGCCGCGACCCCAGCACGGTCTCCCGCGCGAGGTTGAAGTCGCGGGAGTGCTTGATCACCGCGCCGGCGGCGAACTCGCCCATGCGTTCGCCCTCCAGCCCGTAGCGCGTGACCAGGCCGTCGAGCGCGGCGGTCAGCATCTCCTGGTTGGACGCGGTGGCGTAGGCGGTGTTCGAGCGAGCGAAGGGGATCCGGTTGCCGCCGATGATGGCGACGCGGCGGGTCTTGGCCTGCATGGATGACTCCTGGTTCGGGAACGGCCTGACACGGAACGCCACCCATCCTTGCGGCTCGGGGACCCGGATGAAACCGAGTGAGTGCCACATCACGGAATGTGGACACCGAGTTACACCCCTAGTTACATAGGCGGTGAGGAACACTTGGACACGCCCATCCCCCACGACTGGAGGACCTCCCGCGCATGAGCGACAAGTACCAGGGCTTCGTGAACACCCCGATCGGCCGGCTGCTGGTCAAGAACCTCGGCCTGCCGAACCCCGTGCCACTGGAGCGCTACACCCCCGGCGACCCGCTGGTCGACGGCACCGTGCTGCTCGGCGGTGAGGGCCGGCTCTCCGGCCGGCTCCCGGGCCTGCTCGACGAGCTCGGCATCGCCCACGCCGACGCCCGGGTCGAGGGGGCGAAGTACAAGGGGCTGGTCTTCGACGCCACGGGCATCGAGACCTCGGCCGACCTCGTCCGGCTCCAGGAGTTCTTCACCCCGGTGCTGCGCAGCCTCGAGGGCTGCCCGCGCCTGGTGGTGATCGGCACCACGCCGGAGGAGAACGACAGCACCCCGGCCCGGATCGCCCAGCGCGCCCTGGAGGGCTTCACCCGCTCCCTGGGCAAGGAGGTCGGCCGCGGCGGGACCGTGCAGCTGGTCTACACCAGCCCGGGCGCGGAGGAGGCCGTGACCTCGACGCTGGGCTTCCTGCTCTCCCCGAAGTCCGCCTACGTCTCGGGCCAGGTCATCCGGGTCGGTGCGACTGGGACGACCGAGGCCGCCGAGTCGGTCGACTGGCAGCACCCGCTGGCCGGCAAGGTGGCGCTGGTCACCGGTGCCAGCCGGGGCATCGGTGAGCAGATCGCCCGGGTGCTGCACCGGGACGGCGCGACCGTCGTCGGCGTCGACGTGCCCCAGGCGGCCAACGAGCTGCAGGCCCTGATGAAGGAGCTGGGCGGCAGCCACCTGCTCCTCGACATCACCGCCAAGGACGCACCCCAGCGCATCGCCCAGCACGTCAGGACCGAGCACGGCGGCGTCGACGTCGTCGTGCACAACGCCGGCATCACCCGGGACAAGAAGCTCGCCAACATGGGCGAGGACCGCT
>CAZRKV010000023.1:0-9520 GCA_964600305.1 uncultured Nocardioides sp.
TGTTGAGCAACCGGCGATGTTCATCCGGATGGTTCGCGACATGCTGGACCGGCTGGGTGCCGTGACCCGTTGACTGAACCGTGGCGCGTCGAGATACCGGACAAACTGGATAGTCTGTGCGCGCCACGGTGCAGTCAACGTGCAGGGAGACTTACGGTCGTGCAGGGAGACTTACGGTCGTGCAGGGAGACTTACGGTCGCGCAGGGGCCCTCAGTGCACGGTATTGATCACGCGCAGGTATCTGGTGCCGAAGATCATCAACACCGCCAGGGCCGCCGCGACGCAGATGGCGCCGAACCAGAACGGCGCTGCGGGGCTGATCGACTCGCCGATCTTGCCGCAGATCCACGGGGAGACTGCCCCGCCCAGAAAGCGCACGAAGTTGTAGCCGGCCGAGGCGACGGGGCGCGGAACCGGAGCGATGTTCATCGCAGTCTGGGTGAACAGGGTGTTCAGAAGGCCCAGTGGGATGCCGCACAGGATGACCAGGATGACCACGCCGGTAGTGCTGCCGGCATTCACCATCAAGGCGACCGCCACCAGGATGATCGAGAACAACCCGACGGCTGCCATGAACGAGCGGATCAGCCCGAGATGGCGGTGCAGCCAGGGGGCGCCCCAGACCGCGCAGATACCGACCAGCACGCCCCAGCCGAAGAACATGAAGCCGATGCCGTAGACACCCAGCGGCACCGCGAATGGGGTCCACGCCAGCACCGCGAAGAATCCGCCGTTGTACAGCAGCGCGGCGATGCCCATGACCAGCAGCCCACCGTGACCCAGCGCCCGCAGCGGAGCCGAGACCGACACGCTGTGCGCGACCTGCACCCGGTCCTTGAGGAAGAACACGATCGCGGTCAGCGCGATCGCCATCAGCACGGCCACCCCGAAGAACGGCAGCCGCCACTGGATGTTGCCCAGCACCGCGCCGATGAGCGGTCCGGCCGAGATGCCGATGCCGAGTGCGGCCTCGTACAGCGTGATGGCCTTCTCCGCGCCGCCGCGCGCCACGGCCACAATCGCCGCCAGAGCGGTCGCGATGAACAGCGCGTTGCCCAGCCCCCAGCCGGCGCGCCACCCGATCAGCGCCGCCACGGTCGGGGAGGTACCCGCCAGGGCGGAGAACGCGATGATGACGACCAGGCCGACGATCAGCGTGGTACGACCGCCCAGCCTGCTGGAGAAGAAGGAGGTGATCAGCATCGCGACGGCCGTCACCAGCAGGTAACTGGTGAACAGCAGCGAGACCTGGCTGGCGCTCGCACCCAGGTTCCCGGCGATCTGCTTGAGAATCGGGTCGACAAGGCCGATACCCATGAAGGAGACCAGGGCCGCGAATGCCACCACCCAGACGGCGATGGGCTGACCGCCGACGAGCCTGCCGCCGTGCCCCCCGTGCCCGGCCTCGCCGGTCGAGGCGGGGTGCGCGTCGGTGACGCGGTCGGCGTCCGGCGCCGCGTCGGCATTGTCGGGCGCAGGGATGACGAACCTCGGTGCGGTGCCGCCCGGTGGCTCGGGCGTGGAAGAGTGAGCCGGCTTGCTGGTCCGGCTGGGCGATGACACGAGGCTTGCTCCTGCAGATGGCGCGGTGACGAAATTCGTTAGCTAAGCGAAATGATACTCCACTCCTGGCGGGCCTTGGCACCCGCGCATCGTGTGCCTGGACACACCGGGCACAGCGGGTGATCGGCGGTGCGACACGCCCACCGATGCGACGCGCCGGGAATCGCGCCCACACGAGTTATGCACACCCAGGCGTCCCGCGAGAACCGCTGCGACCTGCGGAAACACCCTCGGTAACGAGAGAATTCCCCACGCTGTCCACATCGCCGACAACCCGTCACCTGCGCTTTTACCCACCGCTGTCCACACGCCGTCCACCTGCAGTTCACATCGAGAATTGCTGCCGCGCCCTGTCCGGCCTAGCGTCCGGTCCGGGCCGCGTCTCACCACGATCCCGCCGCCGATCCTGGGCGGGGGGCTCGGTCGGCGCTGCCCCCCAACGGCAGCTCCCATCCGGTCCCGCCGAGCGCTGCGCCGTGCCCCGACCGGGCCGTTGCGGTGCTCGAACGGTCGTTGTTCGACCCAGTGTCGGACCTCGGGCGTAGGACTGGGGATGCCGACGGAGCACCGGCGATCGGGGTGCCGGGTCGGTGCGGGCACGACCGGCGGATCGCCGGACCTAGCCGGGTGGACCGGCAGCGGGGGAGGAGGCGGACAGGCGATGGCGGTCGTCGACGACCGATGGGAGGAGGCGGCCCCCGAGCGCGGCAGCGGGGGTGGCGCCTATGGACGCCAGCCTCCGCAGGATCTGGCGGCCGAGCAGTCCGTGCTGGGGGGGATGCTGCTGAGCAAGGACGCGATCGCCGACGTCGTCGAGTCCCTCCAGTCGCACGACTTCTACAAGCCCGCGCACGCGCTGGTCTACGACGCCATCCTGGACCTGTATGCCCGCGGGGATCCCGCCGACCCGATCACCGTCGCGGCCGAGTTGGATCGGGCCGGCACGCTGTCGCGGGTGGGCGGTGCGGTCTACCTGCACACCCTGGTGGCGATGGTGCCCACCGCGGCGAATGCCAGCTATTACGCGCAGATCGTGGCGGAGAAGGCGATCTTGCGGCGGCTGGTGGACGCCGGGACCCGCATCGTCCGGCTGGGTTACGGGGCGGGTGACGGGCAGCCCGGCAGCGGCGAGGTCGACGAGATCGTCGACCGGGCGGAGAGAGAGATTTATGACGTCACCGAGCGGCGCACCAGCGAGGACTATGTCGTCCTCGAGGAGTTGCTGCAGCCCACGATGGACGAGATCGACGCCATCGCCAGCAACGGCGGCCTGTCCTCCGGCGTGCCGACCGGGTTCATCGGGCTGGACGAGTTGACCAACGGGCTGCACCCGGGGCAGATGGTGATCGTCGCGGCCCGGCCGGGGGTCGGCAAGGCGCTTGCGCTGGACACCGCGCTGCCCACGCCGGCTGGGTGGACGACCATGGGCGAGATCGCCGTCGGCGATCAGCTGCTGGGTGCGGACGGCACGCCGGTTCGGGTGGTCGCGGCCACCGAGGTGATGCATGGCCGACCGTGTTACGCGGTGGAGTTCTCCGACGGCGAGATCATCGTCGCCGACGCGCAGCACCAGTGGCTGGTGCGTCGTGTCGGCGGTGACGAGGAGTTGTGCTGGACGACGGCCCAGATCGCCGATGCGGCCGGCGAGGCGGATGTGTTGTGCATTCCGGAGCGCCGCGCGGGCCAACAGGAGCGAAAGATAGCTCAGGTTCGGCGTGTGCCGTCGGTGCCCGTGCGGTGCGTCCAGGTGGACAACCCGGACCACCTGTACCTCGCCGGGCGCTCGATGATCCCCACGCACAATTCCACGCTGGCTCTGGACTGGGCGCGCAGCGCGTCGGTCAAGCACCGGATGGCCAGCGTCATCTTCTCGCTGGAGATGAGCCGCTCGGAGATCACCATGCGGCTGCTGTCGGCCGAGGCGGAGATCAAGCTTGCGGCCATGCGCAGCGGGCGGATGGGCGACCTGGAATGGCAGAAGATCGTCCGCCGGATGGGCGAGATCTCCGACGCGCCGCTGTACATCGACGACAGCCCGAACATGACGATGATGGAGATCCGGGCGAAGGCGCGGCGGCTCAAGCAGCGTCACGACCTGCGGCTGATCTGCATCGACTACATGCAGCTGATGACCTCGGGCAAGAAGGTCGAGTCCCGCCAGCTGGAGGTCTCGGAGTTCTCCCGCCAGATCAAGCTGCTGGCCAAGGAGCTCGAGGTCCCGGTCATCGCGCTCTCCCAGCTCAACCGTGGTTCCGAGCAGCGCTCGGACAAGCGGCCGATGATGTCGGACCTGCGTGAGTCGGGGTGCCTGACCGCGGACACCCGGCTGACCCGTGCCGACACCAACGCCGAAGTCACCCTGGGCGAGCTCCTGGAGTCCGGTGCCCGCGACGTGCCGGTCTGGGCGCTGGACGATCGGCTCAAGCTGGTGCCCCGGACGCTCACCCACGCGTTCCCGAGCGGGACCAAGCCGGTCTACGAGCTCACCCTCGCCTCGGGGCGACGCGTCCACGCGACCGGGAACCACAAGTTCCTGACCTACGACGGCTGGATGCCCTTGGCCGAGCTCTCGCCCGGGGCCAGGTTGGCGGTGCCGCGGCACGTGCCAGCTCCCCTCGAGCCCACGCGTCGTGACGACGACGAGGTCGTGCTCCTCGCGCACCTGCTCGGCGACGGATCCTTCGTGAAGCGGCAGCCGATCAGGTACGCCAGTGTCGACGAGGCGAACCTGGCCGCGGTGGCCGGGGCGGCGAAGCGTCGGTTCGGGATCACCGCCAAGCGGGACGAGTACGCCGCTGCCCGGGTGACGACCTTGCGGCTCCCTGCCCCGCACCGGCTCACGCACCGTCGTCGCAACCCCGTTGCCGCGTGGTTGGACGAGGACGGGCTCTTCGGCCTCCGGAGCCACGAGAAGTTCCTACCGAGCTGGACGTTCGGGCTCCCGAAGGACCAGACCGCGCTCTTCCTGCGTCACTTGTGGGCCACGGACGGCTCGGTGCGCTGGGACGCGAAGGCGGGGCACGCGCGTTTGTACTACGCCTCGACCAGTCGACGCCTGGTCGACGACGTGGCCCGCCTGCTCGCACGCCACAACGTCTTCGCCCGCATCACGCGGGTGCGCAAGCCTGGCTACCGGGAAGGCTGGCATCTCAACGTCTACGGCGCCGAGAACCAGCTCCGCTTCCTCGACGAGATCGGCATCCACGGGGCTCGCGGTGAGATCGGACGGGCGGTGGCCCGGCGGCTGCGCCCGATCGAGGGGAACACCAATCTCGACACCGTCCCACCTCAGGTGTGGGGGCGAGTGCGCGAGCTGTTGACCGAGCAGCACATGACGCACCGCGACTTCGCGGCCGCCATGGGGACCCAGTTCTGTGGCTCCACCATGTGGAAGCACGCGCCGAGTCGCCAGCGGCTCTCCCGTGTTGCGGAGGTCCTCGACGACTCGGACCTCGAGGTGACGGCGACCAACGACGTCTACTGGGACAGCGTCGCCTCGATCCAGTTCGCTGGGGAGGAGCCCGTCTACGACGCGACGGTCCTGGGCCTGCACAACTTCGTGGCCAACGGCATCGCGGCCCACAACAGCCTGGAACAGGATGCCGACATGGTGATCCTCCTGCACCGCGACGACGCCTACGAGAAGGAGTCGACGCGGCCCGGTGAGGCCGACGTGATCGTGGCCAAGCACCGCAACGGTCCGACCCGCGACATCGTCGTCGCCTTCCAGGGCCACTACTCGCGCTTCGTCGACATGGCGCACTGAGCAGCGGCAGCAGCGCAGCATGAGGCCTACACCCACAGGCGCGGAGCGGCTACGGTGACCCGATGATGACCTCGGGGATGGGTGGATCGGGGATGAACGGCCGATGGGTCGACACCCACAACCCGGACGCGGCCCGCGCGTTCGCGGCCCGCCGGGGGGCCGACGCCGAAGCCGGTCGCGTCGCCCGGGCAGCACGCGCGGCCCGGTTGCGGCGGGTCGTCGGGTGGGTGCGGGCCCGGCTCCGCCGGTAGCCACCTCGACCCGCCCCGGCGACGAGGGTCACGGCCGGGACCGAGTCGCGTGCGGTCTCAGTCCCGGTGGCGCTCCACGTAGGGAAGCAGGCTGGAGCCGTCACCCATCGCATCCGTCACGATGGTGCCGAGCGACCCGTCCTGCTGGAGGACGACTGCCTGGACGTCGGCCAGCGAGCCCTGGCCGGACTGGCGGGCGGCGGTGTGGACGTCGATCTCGGTGAGTCGGTGCTTGCGAAGCGCGTGTGCCTGCATCTCGCCGTCGTAGTAGAGGAGGACCGGTGGCGAGTCCAGGGTCCGCCGGGCGAAGCGCCAGCGTGCGCGCATGGCTGCGAGCACCCACTGCAGCACGACCAGCAGGGCCAGGGCCACCAACGCCTGGGCGAGGGGCACGTCCTTGGCGGTGAGCACGCGGCCGAAGGCCGACCCGAGGGTCACCGCGATCACGAAGTCCAGGGGCGTCATCTGCGCCATCGTGCGCGGACCGGTGCCACGCAGCATCAGCACCAGCGCCAGGTAGCCGATGATGCCGATGAGCAGGGTGTGCCAGATGACGGGCCACCCGGTCCAGAAGTAGGGCAGCGGCAGGAAGAGAGGCATGGCCCCAGCGTGCCATGGGGACGGCTCGTGACCTCGGTGCCCGGTCACGGGACCAGCACGGCAGCCCCCGTGTAGGCGTCCGCCGCCAGGTCGGCGAGCACGGCGTCGGCCTCCGCCAGCGGGCGGGTGTGCGTCCGGGGCGTGACGCCCAGGTTCGCGGCCAGGCGCAGCAGCTCCTCGCCGTCCGCGCGGGTGTTGGCGGTGACGCTGCGCAGCTGTTTCTCGTGGAACAGCTCGTCCTCGTAGACCAGGCCCGGGATGTCGGTGAGATGGATGCCGGCGACCACCCCGGTCCCACCGTGGTCCAGCGCCCGCAACATCGGGGGCACCAGCTCGCCGACGGGCGCGAACATGATGGCGGCGTCCAGTGGCACCGGCGGTGGCGCCGCCGCGTCGGTGGCCGAGACCGCACCGAGCTCGAGGGCCAACCGCTGCGCCTCCGGTGACCGGGTCATCACGTGGACCTGCGTGCCCTGCCGGATCGCCACCTGCGCCACCAGGTGGGCCGAGGCCCCGAAGCCGTACAACCCGAGCCGTCCACCGGGCGGGCAGTCCGCCCGCTGCAGCGCGCGGTACCCCACGATCCCCGAGCACAGGAGTGGGGCCGCCTCCGCCGCCGGGAGGGACTCGGGGATCCGGTAGGCGTAGCCCTCGTCGACGACGGCCAGGTCGGCGAACCCGCCGTCGGCGTCCCACCCGGTGAACGCCGCCGAGGGGCACAGGTTCTCCCGACCACTGCGGCACCACCGGCAGGAGCCGCACGTCCAGCGCAGCCAGGCGATGCCGACCCGGTCACCCACCGCCAGCCGACGGCACTGCGGACCGACCGCGTCCACCCGGCCCACCACCTCGTGCCCCGGCACGGTCGCCGGTCGCCGCGGGGCCAGGTCCCCCTCGGCCAGGTGCAGGTCGGTCCGGCACACCCCGCACGCCTCCACCCGCACCCGCACCTCCCGGGCCGCCGGCTCGGGGTCGGGGCGCTCCACGAGCTGCAGCGGGCCGTCCGAGACTGGTCCCGGTCGGCCCACGATCCATGCCCTCATCGCGCCTCCCGCCGGCTGGACCCGCTCCGTCCCCACCTATAGCGGTCGCTCGCGGCCCCGGCAAGGCCCGACCGGGGGAGCCCGCGTGCCGGCGTACGAGGGCCAGCGACGCCAGCACGATGGCGTCGCCGACCGCGACGTCGACGATGAAGTGGTTCCCGCTGAGGACCACGCTGGCGACCATCGCCCACGGGAGGAGGAACCCGGCCGCCCGGACCCAGGGGGTCCGGGCCTCCCGCACCAGGGCGATCCCCACCAGCAGGTCCCAGCCCGCGTGGAAGCTGGGCATCGCGGCGTACTGGTTGGTGAAGGAGGGCGGCTGCAGCACCCGGTAGGCATCGGTGTGCGTGACCACGGTGTCCACGAACCCGAGGTCGAGCAGCCGCGGCGGGGCCACCGGGAACACCGCCACGATGAGCATCCCGACCAGCCCGGAGACCAGCAGCGCGTTCCGGTACACGAGGAACGCCGAGCGGTGGCGCCAGGCGAGCCACCCCAGCACTGCGGCGATGACCGGCCAGTGGCCCCAGACGTAGATGCCGTTGATGACCGTGGTCAGGCCGTCGACGTCCAGGGCGGCCTGCTGCAGCACCTGCTCGTGGAAGATCCCGAGCCGGCGCTCGAGGTCGATCAGGAGGTGGGCGTTCGCCCGGGCGGCCTCGGCCTCACCCACGGTCAGGTGGCGGACGCCGAAGTAGATCCCCGCCGCGACCAGGAGCAGGGCACCCTGCCGGGCCAGGAAGCCGGCGTCGATCGTCGGGCGACGCCGTGTCGTCGTCCCCGGGGGGACGACCTCGGGCGCGAGCACGGCGACGGTGTCGGCGCGGTCCAGGAGGCTCATGCCTCCAGCCGAGCACCGGGTGGTCGGTCACCGACATCGGGAGCAACCCTGTTCCGACCCGGATCGGACCCGGGGCCGTTGCCGGGGTGCCGCGAGGCAGCAGACTGTCCCCCATGAACAGCGCCGCCGCCCGCCTCCTCCGTCCAGGACACGGGCGCACGCAGTACGGCGCCCGCATCCTCGGACGCGCCGACCAGTCGCCCCGGACGCAGCGGGTGCGGGTACAGCTCCTGCTGACGGCGCTGCTCGTGGTCACCAACCTGGTCGGTGCCGGCCTGGTCCTCCTGATCTCCGCGGTCGTCATCCCGGCGCCGGAGCCGAACCGGGCGATGATCCTGGCGCTCGCGATCGGGGTGCCGGTCTACGTGGTGTGCGCGGTGGTGCTCGGCGGCTTCGTCGGCACGACGGCCACCCTGCGCGCGATCCGGTGGACGCTCCAGCCGGACGCGGTCCCCACCCACCGGGAGCGGGCGCGGGTGTTCAAGGTGCCGTTCCGGCTGACCGTGCTGCAGTTCGTGCTGTGGGCGTTGGCGACCGTGCTGTTCACGGTGCTGGCCGCGCTGGTACAACCCGAGCGCGCACTCGCGACCGGCCTCACGGTGGGGACCGCGACGATCGTGGTGTGCGGCGTGGCCTACCTGCTCACCGAGTTCGCGATGCGTCCGATCGCCGCCCGCGCCCTGATCGAGGCCCGCCCGAGCGACAAGCGACGTGGCATGAGCATCCGCTCGCGCATGGTCATCTTCTGGTACGTCGGCACCGGCGCGCCCGTCGTGGCGCTCGTCGTCGCCGCGATCCTCACCCTCGCCGGCGCCTCCGACATCGACCGGCTACCGGTCGCCACGATCGTCGTCGGCGGGGTGGTGCTGGTCTTCGGCCTGCTGATCACGGTGCTCGGGGCGCGGGCCGTGGAGGCGCCGGTGCGCTCGGTCCGCACCGCCATGCGCGAGGTCGAGCGGGGTGAGCTCGACGCCGAGGTGGTGGTCTACGACGGCACCGAGCTCGGCCTCCTCCAGGCCGGCTTCAACCACATGGCGGGAGGGTTGCGCGAGCGTGAGCGGATCCGCGACCTGTTCGGCCGCCACGTCGGCCACGAGGTCGCCCAGCGGGCCGCGTCCGACCTCGGCGAGATCGAGCTCGGTGGCGAGACCCGCGAGGTCTCGGTGCTGTTCGTCGACCTGGTCGGCTCCACGACGTACGCCGAGGAGCACCCGCCCGCCGAGGTCGTCGCCATGCTGAACAGGTTCTTCGGCGTCATCGTCGACGAGGTCGATCGGCATGGCGGGCTGGTCAACAAGTTCATGGGCGACGCCGTGCTGGCCGTCTACGGCGCGCCCGTCCGGCAGGACGACCACGCCACCTCGGCGCTGGCCACCGCGCGGCGGATCGCGGGGCGCCTGGCGGCGGAGGTGGACGAGGTGCGTGCCGGCATCGGGGTCGCCACCGGTGAGGTGG
>CAZRKV010000023.1:9620-16616 GCA_964600305.1 uncultured Nocardioides sp.
GCGGCGGAGGTGGACGAGGTGCGTGCCGGCATCGGGGTCGCCACCGGTGAGGTGGTCGTCGGCAACGTCGGTCACGAGGAGCGTTTCGAGTACACCGTGATCGGCGACGCCGTGAACGCCGCGGCCCGGCTCACCGAGCTCGCCAAGCAGGTGCCCGGCGGCGTCCTGGCCCTGGGCGAGTCGCTGGACGCGGCGCGCGTCGCCGAGCGGGACCACTGGCGGGAGCGGGACTGGACGACCCTCCGCGGCCGCAGCAGCGCCACCCGTCTGGTCGGGCTGCGAAGCCCGGGGGCCGAGGGATCGGTGCCGCCTGCCACTTCCAACGTATAGCGCCGAGGGGGGCTTGCGGCAAGACCCGGTGGCCGGCGCAGAATCCCGGCTCTGGAGCGGGTACGACGAGGGGGAGCCCATGCATGACGTCATCGTCACCGGCGGTGGACCGACCGGTGTGATGCTGGCCAGCGAGCTGCGCCTGCAGGGTGTGGATGCGCTCGTGCTGGAGAGGGAGGCGGAGCCGACCCCGGTGGTCCGCGCGCTCGGCCTGCACGTGCGCAGCATCGAGGTGCTGGACCAGCGGGGCCTCCTCGACCGGTTCCTCGAGCACGGCCAGCAGTACCCCGTCGGCGGCTTCTTCGCCGGGATCGTCAAGCCCTTCCACGGCCACCTCGACACCGCACACCCCTACGTCCTGGGCATCCCGCAGCCCGTCACCGAGCGTCTCCTGCTCGAGCACGCCACCGAGCTCGGTGTCGAGGTCCGGCGCCACCAGGAGCTCGTCGGCCTGGACCAGGACCACGACGGCGTCGCCGTCGAGCTGGCGGACGGCAGCCGGCTGCGGACGCGCTACCTCGTCGGCTGCGACGGCGGCCGGAGCACGGTGCGCAAGCTGCTCGGGGTCGGGTTCCCGGGTGAGCCGACCCGGGTGGAGACACTGCTGGGCGAGATGGAGGTGGGCCTGCCGGCGGAGGAGCTGGCAGCGGTGGTCGCCGAGGTCCGCCAGCACCAGCTGCGGTTCGGCGCCGGCCCGGTGGGGGACGGGGTGCATCGCATCGTCGTACCGGCAGCCGGCGTGGCCGAGGACCGCGCGACCGCCCCCACCCTCGAGGAGTTCCGGCACCAGCTGCGAGAGCACGCCGGCACCGACCTCGGGGTGCACTCCCCGCGCTGGTTGTCCCGCTTCGGCGACGCCACCCGCCAGGCCGAGCGGTACCGCGTGGGCCGGGTGCTGCTGGCGGGGGACGCCGCCCACGTCCATCCGCCGGTCGGCGGTCAGGGGCTCAACCTCGGCCTCCAGGACGCGTTCAACCTCGGGTGGAAGCTGGCCGCCGAGGTCCACGGGTGGGCACCGGCGGGGTTGCTGGACAGCTACCACACGGAGCGGCACCCGGTCGCGGCCGACGTCCTCGAGAACACCCTGGCGCAGATGGAGCTGATGGGCACCGAGCCCGGGCAGCGGGCGGTACGCCGGCTGGTGGCGGAGCTGATGGACGTCGAGGACGTGCACCGGCACCTCATCGAGAAGGTCACCGCCACCGGGATCCGGTACGACGTCGGCACGGGCCACGACCTGCTCGGTCGGCGGCTGCGCGACCTCGACCTGGGGCGTGGCCGCCTCTACGAACGGATGCACGCGGGCCGGGGCCTCCTGCTGGACCGGACCGGCCGACTGACCGTGTCGGGCTGGTCCGACCGGGTGGACCACGTCGTCGACGCGGCCGCGGAGCTGGACGCGCCGGCCGCGCTGCTGCGACCGGACGGTCACGTGGTGTGGGTCGGTGATGACCAGGGCGACCTGGCGACCTGCCTCGGTGCGTGGTTCGGGTCGGCGAGCTCCGTCGGACCCTAGGCCGGCAGGCGCGGACCCGGCGCCGGAACGATGGTGCGGTGGGGCCCAGTTGCGTCGTACAGGCAGAATGCAGCATGGCCCCCCGCACTGTCGCCCGTCTCCGTGGCGGCCGCGGACCCATCGTGATCGGGGCGCTGCTCCTGGCGCTCCTGCTCGTCCTCGCGCTCGCCACCGTCGGGCTCCCCGGGTCCGGGGGCGAGGACGACGCGGCGCGGGTGACCGAGGAGGAGCGCCAGGTCCGGGTGGACGACGGGGTCGCGCTCGACTCCTCGGTCTTCACCCCGCCCGCGGACACGCCCGGGGCCGACGGGGAGGGTCGACGCGACGCCGTCGTGCTCGCGCACGGGTTCGGGGGCAGCAAGGACGACATGGAGACCATGGCCCGCGACCTCGCGGCCGACGGCTTCGTGGCGCTCACCTACACCGCCCGCGGCTTCGGCGATTCCGGCGGTCGGATCCACCTGAACCACCCCGACCGCGAGATCGCCGACGTCAGCGTGCTGATCGACCGGCTGGCGGCGCGGGACGACGTACGCCGCGATGGCCGGGACGACCCCAGCGTCGGCGTCGCGGGCTACTCCTACGGGGGCGCGGCCGCGCTGATGGCGGCGGGGTACGACGACCGGGTGGACGCGGTCGCCTCGGCGATCACCTGGCACGACCTCGGCCAGGCCCTGTTCCCGCAGTCGGCCGTGCGGGACCGCCCACGCACCTCGCCGGCAGCGGTCTCGCCGATCGCGGACGAGGGGGTGTTCAAGCAGCGGTGGGCGGCCCTGTTCTTCGGCAGCGGCCTGGCCGCGGGGGGCCCCGGCGACGACCCGGGCTCGGGTGCGCCCGATGGCCAGGCCCCGGGGGAGGGCGACGGCGCGGCCGGTGGGATGCCGTGCGGGGCCTTCGCGCCCGCGATCTGCGAGCTCTACGACGAGGCGGCCACCACCGGCCGGCCGGGGGAGGGCACGCTCGCCCGCCTGCGTCGGTCCTCACCGGCCCCGGTCCTGGACCGGATCGACGCACCCACCCTGCTCGTCCAGGGCCAGCAGGACTCGCTCTTCGGCCTCGACCACGCCGACGCCAACGCACGCGGCCTCGCCGCCGCGGGTACGCCGGTGGGCGTGCACTGGGTGGACGGCGGCCACGACGCGACCCCGGGTGCCTCCGGGGAGGACGGCACCGCGGCCGAACAGATGACCGGAGCGACGTCGGACTGGTTCGACCACCACCTGCGCGACGGACCCGACCCCGGGCCCGGCTTCGAGCTCGACCTGCCGCCGAGCCAGATGACGGGGGAGACCGAGACCGAGCGGCTGGGCGCACCGAGCTATCCCGTCGACGGCGTCCCGGACGGCACCGAGGTGTACCTCGTGGGGGACGGACAACGGCTGCTCGCCCCACCCGGGGGCCAGCCCTCCGCGCTCACGACGCTGCCGGGCGGCGGCGGCCTGCTGGCGGCGACCGACCTGGACGGGTCCGGCTACGAGATGGCCCGGCTCCCCGGACAGTCGGCGACGTTCGGCACCCTGTCCTTCTCCGAGCCCCACCGGGTCGTCGGCGCCCCGCGGGTGCGCCTGCAGGTCACCTCCTCCACGACCGACGCCACCCTGTTCGCCTCGCTGTGGGTGGTCAGCGGCGACGACCGGGCCCGCCTGCCTCGGCGGTTGGTCGCGCCGGTGCGGCTCGACGGCCTCACCCCGGGGCAGCCCGAGGAGGTGGAGGTGGCGCTGCCGGGTGCCGTCTACGAGGTCGACCGCGGCGACCGGTTGCGCCTCGTGGTGTCGACCACCGATCAGGCCTTCGCCGTCCCCGACGACGCTCGCGGCTACCAGGTGTCGCTGGCCGACGGCGGGGCCCTGTGGTTGCCGGGTGTCGACGCCGAGCCGGTCGGGGGCGAGACGCTGGTGCCGGTCCCGCTGCTCGTCGCGGCAGCCGCGGTGGTGCTCCTCGCAGGGGTCGCGGGTGTCGTCCTCTCGCGGCGCCGGCGCGGATCCGTGGCTCCGGAGCACCGGGACGTCCCGCTGGTGGTCGAGGGGCTCACCCAGTCCTACCCCGACGGGCTCCGGGCGGTCGACGCGGCGTCCTGGCGGGCCGAGCGCGGGCAGGTGGTCGGACTCCTCGGCCCCAACGGCGCCGGCAAGACCACCACCATGCGGATGCTCGTGGGGCTGATCCACCCCGACGCCGGGCGCACCCTGGTCCTCGGCGAGGAGGTACGTCCCGGGGCGCCGGTGCTGGGGCAGGTCGGCACGCTGATCGAGGGCCCGGGCTTCCTGCCGCACCTGACGGGGCGTGACAACCTGGCGGCGTACTGGGCCGCGACCGGGCGACCCACCGCGGAGGCCCACGTCGAGGAGGCGCTCGAGATCGCGGGCCTGGGCACGTCCGTGGATCGGCCGGTCCGCACGTACAGCCACGGCATGCGGCAGCGGCTGGGCATCGCCCAGGCCATGCTCGGCCTGCCCGAGCTGTTGCTCCTCGACGAGCCGACCAACGGGCTGGACCCACCCCAGATCCGGGCCTTGCGCGGGGTGCTGCAGCGGTACGCCGCCGCCGGGCGCACCGTGGTGGTGTCCAGCCACCTGCTCGCCGAGGTGGAGCAGACCTGCAGCCACGTCGTCGTGATGCACCGCGGCCAGGTCCTCCTCACCGGGTCGGTCGCCGACCTGCTCGACGCCACCGGTGGTCACGACCGACGGCACCTGGAGGACCTGTTCATGTCGCTGGTGGGCGAGAACGGGGTGGTCCGATGAGTGCCCCGTTGCCGGTGCGCGCGGAGCTGGGTCGCCAGCTCGCGAGGCGTCGTACCCGCTGGTCGTTCGGGTTCCTGGTGCTGCTCCCGCTGATCCTGGTCGGGGCGTTCGCGCTCGGCTCGGACGGCGAGCGGGGGCAGGCGCCCGGCTTCGTGGACCTGGCCCAGACCGGGGCGGCCAACTTCACGGTCTTCACCCTGTTCGCCTCCACGGGGTTCCTGCTCGTGGTGCTCGTGGCGCTGTTCGCCGGGGACACGGTCCCGTCGGAGGCGAGCTGGTCGACCCTGCGCTACCTGCTCGCCGCGCCGGTCCCCCGCGGGCGGCTGCTGCGGGCCAAGCTCGCGGTGGCGGCGTTGACCACCCTCGCCGCCCTGGTGGTGCTGCCGGGGTGGTCCTTCGCGGTGGGCGCGGCCTTCTACGGCCTCGAGGACTACCAGGGCCTGGCCGGGGACCGGCTCGCGCCGTCGGAGTTCGCCGTACGGCTGGCGGTGATCGTGGGCTACCTGTTCGTCAGCCTGCTGTTCGTCGCCGCCGTGGCCTTCTTCGCCGGAGTGCTCACCGATGCGCCGCTGGCGGCCGTGGGCAGCGCGGTGCTGGTCACGATCGTCTCCAACGTGCTCGACTCGATCCCCGCGCTCGGGGACCTGCGGCAGACGTTGCCGACGCACGAGCAGTTCGCCTGGGCCGAGGCGCTGCAGCCGGACATCGTCTGGTCGGGGATGGCCAGCGGCGCCCTGTGGGCGGTGATGTACGCCGCCGTGCTGTTCTCCGCGTCGTTCGTGCTCTTCTCCCGCAAGGACGTGCTGAGCTGATGGGGGCCGCCCGCGACGTTTCCCTCGACCCTCAGCCCTCAGCGTCGGCGGGCACCGGAGCGCCACCCACGCCGACCTCGTTGCCGTCCGGGTCAAGGTACGTCGCCTTGCGGACGCCGTTGCCGTAGGTCTCGCGGTCGACCGGGTGGACGCCCCTCCGGGCGGCGGCGTCGAGGAAGGCGTCGAAGTCGGCGACGAACACGGTGACCATGCCGTGCCCGGCGTCCTCGGGACGCTGCTCGACACAGAGGTGCCGGTGCTCGGCGAGGGTCCAGACGCGTTCGGTGTCGTGGGCGTCGAAGGTCTCGGCGTCACCGAGGAGCCGGTCGTACCACGCCACGGCGCGCGGCAGGTCGCTCACGGCGACACCCGCGAACAGGTCCAGGCTCATGTCACGTCGCCCTCGTCCAGGGGGACGACCCAAGCGCGTCGCTGGCAGATGAGCCCGTCGCGACCATGCGCACGACGTCCAGCTCCGGGTCCCCGGCGAAGCCCGGGCCCTCGATGGCCGCGTCGTAGGCCTCCTTGCCCTCGAGGTGGAAGGCGCCGAGGACCGTCCAGGTGATGTCGTCGGTCAGGCACTCGAGGATCTGCTCGTGGTCGGTGCGCCGGAAGCCCGCGAGGTAGCGCTCGACGGTCTGCTTGTTGCGGCTGGATCCCATGACTCCCCCGTGGCGTGGGCGTGCCGGGGGCCGCTGCTCGCGACCCCCGGCACGAGGTGGTCCTCAGTGGTCGGGCGAGGACGACTTGATGCGGGGCTCGAGGATGAACAGCCCCTCCTCGATGCCGCTCACGGCCACGATCCCGGACTCGAAGTAGGGGTAGTTGCCCCAGGTGCCGGCGAACGTGGTCGCGTCGTCGGCCGGGTAGACGTCGAAGTAGCCACGTTCACGCAGCCGCCCCTGGTCGACCCGGTAGGTGTCGTCGATGCGCAGACCCGAGGTGTAGTTGCTCTTGTAGGCCAACCCGTCCTTGATGAAGATGTTGTGGTCGATCGAGCTGTTGCCGGTGCCGTGGAGCCCGGTCAGCTGCGGGTCCTCCAGGTCCGCGAGGTCCCACACGTAGGTGGTCGTCTCGTCCACGGTGCCGGCCATCTCGTCGAGCTCGTCACCCAGCAGGAAGTACCGCTGGTCCTCGGTGAACCAGCCCTGGTGGGTGTAGGCCGAGGTGTCGTACGGCGTGCGCGCGAGCATCTCCACCGACGAGGGGTCGGTCGTGTCGAGGACGGTCAGGGTGTCCTCGTTGGACGCGACGCAGATCTCCCGGCCCCGGTGGGCGGCGTCGGGACCCTGGTAGTCGACGCACTGGATGTCGTGGGTGTAGCCGTCCTCGCCGTAGCAGCCGGCCAGCTGCGGGTCGGCGGGGTCGGAGACGTCGTACATGATCGGTCCGCCGCCCACGTCGGAGCAGCCCGGTGCGGTCACGCCGCGGGACGCACCGATGACGTAGAGGGTGGCGCTGTCCTCGTTCACGGCGACGTTGTGGGACTGCCCGAGGTCGTCGATGTGCCCGTCCTGCGTCCACGCCTGCTCCTCGGTGACCCCGCGGAGCCGGGTCAGGTCGAAGATCTGGACGCCGTGCCCGGTGGCCTCGG
>CAZRKV010000024.1:0-16591 GCA_964600305.1 uncultured Nocardioides sp.
GCGGTTGGCGTAGCGCCTCGATGACGTCGCTGCGGAAGAGGGGGAACTCGTCGAGGAACAGGACCCCGCCGTGGCAGCGGCTCACCTCGCCTGGGCGTACGCGGCCGGTGCCCCCGCCGAGCATGCTGGCCTTGCTGGCGTCGTGGTGGGGGGCCGAGAACGGTGGCCGCCGGAGCATGCCGTCTCCCGGCTCCAGTGCCCCCGCCAGCGAGTGGATGGCGGTCAGCTCCAGCGACTCCTCGGTGGAGAGGTCGGGGAGGATCCCGGGGACCCGTTCGGCCAGGGTGGTCTTGCCCGAGCCGCGCGGCCCGGTGAGCAGCAGATGGTGGCCCCCCGCGGCGGCGACCTCGAGGGCGTAGCGGGCATCGTCCATGCCGAGCAGGTCGGCGAGGTCCTGCTCGGCCATTCGGTCCTGCCCGCGCCAGGAGAGCAGCCTGCTGCCGGACATCGGGGCCACCGGTGGTGCCGGCGGCACCACCGCGCCGCGGAGCTCGCTGAGCACCTGGTCGAGCGAGCGCATCCCCAGGACGCTCATGCCGGGGACCATCGCAGCCTCCTCGGCCTGGGGTTCGGGGACGAAGACCCGGCGGATGCCACGACGGGACGCCGCCAGCACCATCGGCAGCACCCCCGGCACCGAGCGCAGGCCACCGGAGAGCGTCAGCTCCCCGATGAAGAGGGTGTCGGTCAGGGACCCGGGCGGCACGGCGCCGGCGGCGGCCATCGTGGCCACGGCGATGGCCAGGTCGAAGTGGGTCCCGCTCTTGGGCAGGTCCGCGGGTGAGAGCAGGATCGTGACCCGCCGGGTGACCGGCCACTCGACCGGAGCGAGGTCCTGCTCCTCCACGCCCTGGAGCCTGCTGTTGGTGACGGCCATGCGGCACCGGTCCCGCGCCTCGTTGATGGAGGCGTCCGGTCGCCCCACCAGGATCGTCGCGATGACGCCCTTGGAGACGTCGACCTGGACCTCGATCAGGTGCCCCACGGCCCCCTGGAGCGCGACGGTGTGGGCGGTCGCGACCCCCATCAGCCGATCCCCGGCACGTGCTCGACCTGCGAGCGGCCACGACGTGGACGCAGGACACCGACCATGTCGATCCGGATCCCGGGTGGATGGACGCCTCGCTCGCCGACCCAGCGCGCCGCCAGCCGGCGCAACCGATCGACCTTGACCCGGTCGACGCCCTCGAGCGGGGAGCCGAAGTCGTCGCTGCTGCGGGTCTTGACCTCACAGACGACGAGGGTGTCGCCGTCGCGCAGGACCAGGTCCAGCTCTCCGGCGTCGCACCGCCAGTTGCGGTCGAGGACGACCATGCCCTGCTCGGTGAGGTGGCGCGCGGCGAGCTCCTCGCCGTACGCCCCGAGCGCCCGACGCCGGTGGTCGGCGGATGCGGTGGTGGATGTGCTCATGTTGACCTCCTGCCCCGAAGCCAACCCGTCTCGGCGCACGGCGGGGAGGCGCGACGTGGCGCCTGTGGAGGGGGCCCTCGGAGCGACGGGTTGTGGAGGCGTGGTGGCCCGCCACGACGGGGGCGGGCCGAGTCGGAGCCGGGTCGGCCGGGCCGCTCACTCGCCCGGGGAGTCCATCTCCGAGGGAGAGAGCTCCTCGACGTTGACGTCCTTGAAGGTCAGCACCTTCACGTTCCGGGCGAATCGGGCCGGGCGGTACATGTCCCACACCCAGGCGTCGCTCATCGAGACCTCGAAGAACACGTCGCCCTGCTCGGTGCGGGCCTTCACGTCGACCTGGTTGCACAGGTAGAAGCGCCGGTCGGTCTCCACGACGTACTTGAAGATCTTCACCACGTCGCGGTACTCGCGGTAGAGCCGCAGCTCCATCTCCGCCTCGAACTTCTCGAGATCCTCCGCGCTCATGCCGTCTCCTCGTAGGTCTCGGTGGGCTCGAGCAGCCACCCGGGGTGGTCCGGCCGGTCCGCCGCGGACGGCCCGGCCGATCCTAGGCCCTCGAGCCCGGCGGCCCGGCGCACGTTGACGAACCGCATCCGGTGCACCGGCGAGGGCCCGTGTGCCGCGAGCGCCGCCTCGTGCGCGTCGGTGATGTAGCCCTTGTGCTCGGCGAACCCGTAGGACGGGTGCTCCCCGTCCAGCTCGCTCATCAGCCGGTCTCGGGTGACCTTCGCGATCACCGAGGCTGCGGAGACACAGGCCGCGACGCGGTCGCCCTTCCAGATCGCCAGCCCCGGCACGCCCAGGCCGTCCACCGGGAAGCCGTCGGCCAGCACGTAGGCCGGGCGCAGGTCCAGCAACGCCACCGCCCGCCGCAGCGCCTGGACGTTGGCCACGTGCATGCCCAACCGGTCGCAGTCCCCCGGCCCGATCGCCACCACCGACCACGCCAGGGCCCGGCGGGTCACCTCGGCGTAGCAGCGCTCCCGGGCCGCGGGGGTGAGCAGCTTGGAGTCGGTCAGCCCGGGGACGATCCCCGCCCGGCCGCCGGGAAGGATCGCTGCTCCCGCCACCAGCGGGCCGGCGCACGCGCCCCGCCCCGCCTCGTCGACGCCGGCGACCGGGTCGAGGCCGACCCGACGCAGGGCGCGCTCGTAGCCGTACGGCCCGGCGTCCCGGCGTACGGCGGTCCCACGGGGCAGGTGGCTCACGGCCCGGCCTCCGGCACCTGGTCGAAGGAGTGCGGCCGCTCCACGCGGCTGAGGTGGCTGGTGGGCCAGACGATGGCCAGCACCCGGCCCACGACGTTCGCCTCCGGGACGAACTCCCGCCCCTCGACGCAATCGGTCCGGTCGGGTCGGCACATGTGCACGGTGGAGTCGGCCGACCGGGACCGGTTGTCCCCCATCACGAACAGGTGGCCCTCGGGGACCGGTCCCGCGCTCCAGCTGCAGTTGCCGACCATCGGCCCGGCACACTCCGCCCCCGCCGCGACGTACGACGCCTCCTCGACCGGCGCCCCGTTCACCTGGAGCCGGCCCTGCTCGTCGCAGCACTCGACGGTGTCGCCCTCGACCCCCACGACCCGCTTCACCAGGTGTCCGCCGGCCGGATAGAGCCCGACCACCTCCAGCCCCCGGGTCACCACGTTGTCCGGCCCGACCTCGCCGTCGTCGAGCCAACCCCCTGGATCCTCGAACACCACGACGTCCCCCCGCTCCGGCTCCCCCTCGCCCCAGTAGGACACCTTCTGCACCAGGATCCGGTCGTGCTCGACCAGGCCGGGCTCCATCGACTCCGAGGGGATGTAGAACGCCTGCAGGAGGAACGCCTTCACGCCGACGGCGAGCACGAGCGCGAGGGCCACCAGCAGCAGCGTCTCCTGCCACACCGGTCGCGGCGTGCGCCCGGATCGGGGCGAGGGGTCGGCGCGGGTCACGTACCGAGCCTAGCCAGCGGCAGCGTCCTCGCCCCCGGGAACCTCCGAGAAGTTCTCGGGCGGCGCGATCCAGTCGAGCCGGTCCAGGGGCCACACGAGGGCGAAGACCCGACCGACCACGTGGTCGACGGGCACCCAGGCCTCGTCCGGGTCGCAGCCGTCCTGCCCCGGCGAGCACAGGTGCACCGACGAGTCGGCGGACATGCCGCGGTTGTCGCCCATCACGAACAGGTGGCCCGGGGGCACGGGACCGGCGCTCCACTCGCAGTCACCGGTCATCGGACCGCTGCAGCGGGCGCCGTCCGCGACGTAGGCGTCCTCGGTGACCGGTTGCCCGTTCACCAGCAGGCGTCCCTGCTCGTCGCAGCACTCGATGGTGTCCCCCTCGACACCCACCACCCGCTTGACCAGGTGTCCTCCGGCGGGGTAGAGCCCGAGCCCGGTCAGCACCTGGGTCAGGGGGCCCTGGCCCTCCTCCGTCGCGTCCGGCCCGAGCCAGCCCCCGGGGTCCTCGAAGACGACCACGTCGCCGCGCTCGGGCTCTCCGCCACCCCAGTAGGAGATCTTCTGCACCAGGATCCGGTCGTTCTGCACCAGACCCGGCTCCATCGACTCCGAGGGGATGTAGAAGGCCTGGAGGACGAAGCTCTTGATCAGGACCGCCAGCCCGACGGCGAGGACCAGCAGCAGCAGGCTCTCCTGCCACCAGCTCAGGCGCGGTTCGCGCCGAGCACGGCCCCTCCGGCGCGCAGGCCGGTCACCGTGGGCCGCTTCCCGACCCTCCGACGTCACGGGCGCAACCCGGGCGCTGCGCGATCAGCTCTCGCGGCGCTCCTTGATGCGGGCCTTCTTGCCGCGGACGTTGCGCAGGTAGTACAG
The DNA here is from genome assembly GCA_964600305.1 of uncultured Nocardioides sp. GTDB lineage: Bacteria > Actinomycetota > Actinomycetes > Propionibacteriales > Nocardioidaceae > Nocardioides. Next base: position 4,226 of record CAZRKV010000024.1, read on the forward strand.
CTTCGAGCGCCGCACGTCGCCGCGGGTGACGACCTCGATCTTGTCGAAGATCGGGGAGTGCAGCGGGAAGGTGCGCTCGACACCGACACCGAAGGAGACCTTGCGGACGGTGAAGGTCCGGCCGACACCGTGGCCGTGGACCCGCAGCACGATGCCCTGGAAGACCTGCACGCGGGAGCGGTTGCCCTCGACGACCCTGACGTGGACCTTGACGGTGTCACCCGCCCGGAAGTGGGGAAGGTCGTCGCGCTTGGTGCTGTTCGCGAGCTCGTTGATCGCGTTGCTCATGTCTGCTCCTCGCGGTTGCCACAGGTCAACCGCGGCACGGTGGATCGGCCTCGGTGGCCCCGCGTGCGTGGCCGGCGGCACCGGACTCCCCCTGTGGCAGGTGTCCGGGGCAGACCCTCCGCGCGTTGTCCCGGAGCGATCCTTCGGCCGGCAGGACCGAAGAGCAATGGTGCCACACGGCCGGCGGGTCGCCGAAATCGCCTCAACCCGCAGGGCGCTGCCACACCGGGCCGGTGCCCGGCCCCAGGTCTCCTGGCCGGGGCGCGAAGCCGCGCCGACGCAGCCGGCGTGCCCGACCACGGTCCCGCGGGGCGACGAGACGGTACGCCGCGACCTCGCCCGGGGCCCGCGCGAGGGCCGCGTCGAGCAACGCCTCCTCCACCGAGGCGGCCGGGTCCCCCGACAGGTCGGGCGCGACCACGAGCCGGTCGACGACCCAAGCCTCGCCGTCCCGACGGCACCGGACGGACCCGACGAGGCGGTGCCCACTGCGGAGGACGTGCACGCTCGCACGCTCGACGTCGGCGCGCAACGCCTCGATGCTGACGGCCGGGTCCGACGACGTGGCGGCCCCCTGCGCGGCGAGCGCCAGCGTCCACAGCTCCCCGACGTCGGCGGGCACCGCGACCGTTGCCTCCCACCCCTCACGGGTCACCGGCCTCGGGAGCAGGTCGGGTCGACGCTCGGCCGTGCGGCGTACCGCCTGTTCGCGGCGCCAGGCCGCGACCGCCCCGTGGTCACCGCCCAGCAGCACGTCGGGCACCGCCCGGCCGCGCCAGGTGGCCGGCCGGGTGTGGACCGGGGCCTCCAACAGGCCACCCTCGTGGGACTCCTCGACCAGGGACTCGGGGTTGCCCACCACCCCGGGCAGCAGGCGGACCACGGCCTCGGTGATCGCGAGCGCGGCGACCTCGCCCCCGTTCAGCACGTAGTCACCCAGCGACACCTCCCGCACCGGGGCGAGGCCCGCCGCGTGGTCGACGACCCGGGCGTCGATGCCCTCGTACCGCCCGCAGGCGAAGACCAGGCGTCGGCGTCCCGCCAGCTCGCGGGCGAGTGCCTGGTCGAACACCTGGCCGGCCGGGGTGGGCACGACCACGGTGGCGGACGGGTCGCCCTCACCGAGCAGGTCGTCGAGGGCGCGACCCCACGGCTCGGGCTTCATGACCATGCCGGCCCCCCCGCCGTACGGCGTGTCGTCGACGGTGCGGTGGCGGTCGTCGGTCCAGTCCCGCAGGTCGTGGACGTGCAGGTCGAGCAGGCCGCGCTCCCGGGCCCGGCCCGGCAGCGAGAGGTCCAGCGGTGCCAGGTAGCCGGGGAAGATGGTGACGACGTCGATGCGCACGCCTCACCCCTCGTCGGGGTACGGCGCGACCAGGCCCGGCCGGTCGGCGACCACGATCCGCCCCCCGGCGAGGTCGACCTCGGGGACGAGGGCGGCGACGAACGGGACCAGCGCCTCCCGACCGTCCTCGGTCCGCACCGCCAGCAGGTCCTGGGCGGCGCCGGGCACCAACCGCACGACCTCGCCCAGCCGGACACCCTGCTCGTCGTGGACCTCGAGGCCCACGAGCTGGTGGGCGTAGAACTCGTCGGGGTCCTCGGGGGACGCGTCAGGAGGGAGACGCACGTGGAGGACGGTGCCGCGCGCCGCTTCGGCCGCGTTCCGGTCGGGGACCTCCGCGAACGTCACCAGCAGTCGCCCCTGGTGCCAGCGACGGCCGGTGACGGTGAGCACCTCGGGCACCGGGTCGGCACCCTCGCCGCCCGCCCGGGGTGGCCCCGCGTGCAGCACCGCTCCCTCGGCGAACCGGTCGTCCGGCTCGTCGGTGCGCACCACGACGCTCACCTCGCCGCGCAGGCCGTGCGGCTTGCCGATCCGGCCCACGACGAGCTCGAGGTCACTCACGCGCGGTCACCGTCCGGCCAGGTGCGTCAGCGGACCCGGTCGGTGTCGACGAAGTCGATCCGGGCACCGGAGCGGCCGGCGAGGGAGGAGATCACCGTGCGGAACGCGGTCGCGGTGCGGCCACCCCGCCCGATGACCTTGCCGAGGTCCTCGGGGTGGACACGCACCTCGAGGAGGGCACCCCGCCGCAGCTGCTTGTCGCGCACGACGACGTCGTCGGGGTTGTCGACGATGCCCCGCACGAGGTGCTCGAGGACGTCGGCGAGCACGGATCAGGCCTTGTTCGTGTCGTCGGCCTTGTCGGCCGGGACGTCGCCCTCGGAGCTGGCGGCCTGCTTCTCGGCGTCGACCTGCCGGATCTCCTCGGCCTCGGCCTGCTCGGCAGCACCCACGGGGGTCTCGGCCGCCGGGGGCTCGGTCGCCGCGGGGGCGGACCCGGACTCGTCCTTCTTCGACTTCTTGGTGACGGCGTCGCCCTTGGGCTCGACGGCCGCCTCCTTGAGCGCCTCGTTGAAGATCTCGGTCTTGTCCCGCTTCGCCTCGGCGGTCCTCAACGTGCCCTCGGCTCCGGGCTCACCCTTGAACTTCTGCCAGTCGCCGGTGACCTTGAGGATGGCGGCGACGGCGTCGCTGGGCTGGGCGCCCACACCGAGCCAGTACTGCACGCGGTCGGAGACGACGTCGATGAACGACGGCTCCTCCTTGGGCTGGTAGATGCCGACCTCTTCGAGCACCTTGCCGTCGCGCTTCTTGCGCGCGTCGACGACGACGATGCGGTACTGGGGCACACGGATCTTGCCCATGCGCTTCAAACGGATCTTGACTGCCACGTCTGTGGTGTCTCCTCGAACGTCTCGTGGTGGGTGAGGGCCCGACCTCCCGGGTGGGGTCCGGGGCGGAAACCTCGGCGGGCATGGCCCGAGCGGATGAGAGGGTCCGAACGGGTCACGACTCAGCCCGTCATTGTGCCAGAGGGCCGGCCACCGGTTCCAATCGGCCGCCCCGGCCCCGCCCCGGCAGCGGTCGCGGGGTCAGGAGACTCCCTCGCGGGTGATGATCTCGTCCCGGCGCACCCGACGCGCCTGCTGCTCCACCGGGTCGGGCACGGGCACGGCGGAGACCAGCCGCTGGGTGTAGGGGTCCTGGGGGTTGAACACGATCTGCTCCCGGGGCCCCACCTCGACCAGGCGACCGTGGTGCATGACCGCGATCCGGCTCGCCAGCATCTCCACCACGGCCAGGTCGTGGCTGATGAACAGGCACCCGAAGCCGTGCTCGGCCTGCAGCTCCTGGAAGAGCTCCAGCACGGTGTCCTGCACCGAGACGTCCAGGGCCGACGTCGGCTCGTCGGCGACCAGCAGCTCGGGCTCCAGGGCGATCGCCCGGGCGATGCCCACGCGTTGCCGCTGTCCGCCCGAGAGCTCGTGCGGGTAGCGGTTGCGCATGCTGCGGGCCAGCTGGACGTCGTCGAGGAGGGACTCCACCCGGCGGCTCAGCTCCGCGCCGCGCAGCTTCTCGTGCAGGTAGAGCGGCTCCCCGATCGACTCGCCGATCGGCAGCCTCGGGTTCAGGGACGACCCGGGGTCCTGGAAGACGATGCCGACCTTGCGCCGCAACGGCTTCAGGTCCTTGCGCCGGGCGGTGGCCATGTCCACCCCGGCGACCCTCAGCTGCCCCTCCTTGACCGGGAGCAGGCCCACGGCCGCCCGACCGATCGTGGTCTTGCCGGACCCGGACTCCCCGACCAGGCCCACCACCTCGTTGCGGGCGAGGCCCAGGGTGACCCCGTCGACGGCCCGGAACGCCGGCTGCGACCCCTGCTTCGGGTACTCCAGCACCACGTCGCGCACGTCGAGCACCAGGTCCTCGGGGTCGTGCTCGGGCTGGCGGGCCGCGGTCTCGGGGATCGCGTCGGGATCGCCGTAGCTGCCGAAGTGCGGCACCGCCGCCAGCAACCGCTTGGTGTAGTCGTGCTGGGGCCGGTTGAAGAGGTCCTCGGCGCCGCCGGTCTCGACGATCCGGCCGTCCTTCATCACGATGATCCGGTCGGCCATGTCCGCCACGACCCCCATGTCGTGGGTGATGAGCACGATGCCGGAGTCGATCCGGTCCTTCAGGTCCCGGATCAGCTTGAGGATCTCGGCCTGGACGGTGACGTCGAGCGCCGTGGTGGGTTCGTCGGCGATGAGGAGGGTCGGTTCGCAGGCGAGCGCCTGGGCGATCATCGCGCGCTGCCGCTGCCCACCGGAGAGCTGGTGGGGGAAGTTGTCGAACCGGCGCTCCGGCTCGGGGATCTCCACCATCCGCAGCAGCTCCAGGGCGCGTGCCTTGGCCTCCGACGGCGGCATCGGGAAGTGGGACCGCAGCGCCTCCATGATCTGGAAGCCGACCCGGTAGACGGGGTTCAGGGCGGTCATCGGCTCCTGGAAGATGACCGAGACCTCCTTCCCCCGCACCGCGCGCATCGGGGCACCCCGGAGCCCGATCAGCTCGAGGTCGTCGAGCTTGGCACTGCCACTGGCCCGGCCGTTGCTCGGGAGCAGCCCCAGCAGTGACATCGACGACTGGGTCTTGCCCGACCCGGACTCCCCCACGATGGCGAGCACCTCGCCGCGGCGTACCTCGTAGTTGAGGCCCTCGGCGGCCGTGTGCCACTCCCCCTCGACGTAGAACGACACGTCGAGGTCACGGACGGTGAGGACCGTGTCCCCCCGCCGCTTCTGGGCCTGCGACGTCGTGCTCACTGGTCACCTTCCTGCCGGGTCGAGGCGTCTGCCACGCTGACGCCATGCCGCACACCCAGGTCTACCGCGCCACGGGTTCCCGGGTGCTGGGTGCGGGCACGGTCGGCTTCGCGGCGGTGCTGCTGGTCTGGCTGGGCATCGGGTCGCCGGGCCGGCTGCTGGTCCTGGGCCCCGCCCTGCTGCTGCTGGCGTCGCTGGGTTGGCTGGCCTACTGGCGTCCCTGTGTCGTGATCGACGAGCAGGGGATCGTGCTGCACAACGTCTTCCGACGGGTGGTGGTGCCGTGGCCGGCGCTGGTGGAGGTGCACAGCCGGTACGGCATGCGCGTGGAGACCACCGGGGGCACCTTCGGCGCCTGGGCCGTGCCCGCGCCGACCGGGCTCGGTCGCGCGCAGGGCGGTGACACCGAGGCCACCACCATGGTGCGCCAGCGGCTGGCCCGCCTGCAGGCCCACGGCGAGGTTCCCCCGGCCGATGCCACGACCGCACCACGCACGCAGGTGGACCGTACGGCGGTCGCCGTGGCCGGCGTGCTCACCGCGCTCACGGTGCTGGGTCTCCTGGCCACGCTCCCCTGAGCGGAGGCCGCTCCCCCGGCGCGTCACTGCCCCGCCGCCGGGTCACTGCCACGCCGCGCCGCGGCTGCGGCCTTCTCCATCTTCCTCCGGGACGGGACCCGCTTCTGGCGGGGGTCGAACGCGTCGCGCAAGCCGTCGCCGACGAAGTTGATGCTCAGCACCACGACGATGATGAACAGGCCCGGCCACCAGAAGAGCCACGGCCGGGTGGTGAAGGCCGACTCGTACTGGGAGATCATCAGCCCCAGCGAGATGTCCGGGGCCCGCACACCGAAGCCGAGGTAGCTCAGGGCGGCCTCGAGCAGCACCGCCTGGGACATGACCAGCGTCGAGTTGACGATGATCACGCCCATGGCGTTGGGGATCATGTGCTTGAAGATGACCCGGGTGTCACTGGCCCCGGCCACCTTGGCGGCGTCCACGAACTCCCGCTCGCGCAGGCTGAGGAAGTCACCGCGCACCAGTCGGGCCATGCCCGGCCAGATGACGGCCCCCAGGACCAAGGCCAGGAAGAAGGCGCCCCCCTGGCCGGCCACCTTGCCGAGCACCGCGCCGATCACCAGCACGGGGAAGGTCAGGACCAGGTCCGTCATCCGCATCAGGCCCTGGTCGACCCAGCCGCGGTAGTAGCCCGCGACGGCGCCCACGAGGACCCCCAGCACCGCGGACAGGAAGCCGATCACGACCATCACGTGGATCGAGGTCTGGATCCCCTTCATCGTCCGGGCGAAGATGTCGCGGCCGAGCGTGTCCTGGCCGAACGGGACCTCGCCGAGGGCGAAGCCGCTGCCCCCCAGCCAGGTGGGCAGCGACAGCGTCGGGGCCCCGTTGGGGTTGACGACGGGCATCTGCTCGGTGTGCGTGTGCTTCCACCACCCGGGGATCTGCACGCCGAAGATGCTGATCCCGATCGAGGTGTAGGCCAGCGCCGCCACGAGGGCCAGGGCGACCAGGCCGGCGATGGCGCCGCGGTGCCGGATGAAGCGTCGCCGGACGATACGGCCCTGGGAGAGCCCCTCGACCTCGCGGAGCTCGATCGCGTTCTCGTGCGTAGTGCTCATGCGTTCACCCGAATCCGCGGGTCGAGGACGGCGTAGACCAGGTCAGCCACGAAGTTCGCCACGACGGCGAGGATGGCGGCGATCAGGAGGTAGGCCATCACGGGGTCGATCACGTTGTTCCCCAACGACTGCACGAACAGCCGGCCCATGCCGTACCAGCTGAAGATCGACTCGGTGATCACGGCACCACCGAGGAGGGTGATGATGTCGACCGGGATGATCGAGGCCAGCGGGATCAGCGCGTTGCGGAAGGCGTGGCGCATCACCACCGTGCGCTCGGTGAGCCCCTTGGCCCGGGCGGTGCGGATGTAGTCCTGGTTGAGCACCTCCAGCGTGCTCGCGCGGCTGTAGCGGGTGTACTGGGCCAGCGAGATCAGGATGAGGGCCAGGGTCGGCAGGATCAGGTGCGTGAACAGGTCGGTGGTCTCGATCCAGAAGTCCCCGTCCAGGTTGGGCGTGGATCGGCTGAACGTGGCGATGGGTCGCCCGCGGATCAACCCGTGGTTGGTGTAGTCCTCCCACGTCATCAGCAGCTTCTCCCACACCAGGAAGCCGGACACGGGGACCGCGGTGAGGGCGGCGGTGCGCGCGTTCCGCCACGGGTCGGGTCCACCCCACAGGCGCCCCACCGTGCCGCCGACCAGGACCGCCAGGAGCCCGAGGCCCAGGACGATCGGCCAGGTCTCCTCGAGGTAGTACCAGACGTAGAGGATCGGGTAGTACAGCGCGATCCCGATGCCGGCCACGGTGAGCGCGGCGTACAGCGAGCGCCGTTCCTTCAGGCCGGTGGACAGGGTGGTCATGACCAGCGCCCAGCCGATCGCCGACGCCGCGTAGAGCACCGGCCCCATCCTGGGGTCGGTCAACCAGCCGGTGACGTCGATGTACACCAGCACGGCGAAGGCGGCCCCGCCGGCGGCCAGGACGGTCTTGAGCCGGGTCTGCAGGGACCCCCCGATCGCGCCGGTGGCGGTGAGGGCGACGAGGGTGACCGCCAGGACGTAGAACCACAGTGGGATCCCGGGGTCGGCGAGGAAGGTGTTGAACTGGATCGCCCCCCACTGCTTGAGCAGGACCGCCACCCAGAAGATCGGCAGCGAGTAGAAGAGGAAGGAGAGGAAGGTCAGGGAGTAGTCGAAGCCGGTGTACTGGCGCAGGGCGCTGACCACGCCGGCCAGGACGCCGATCACGATGGCCAGCACGGTGGCGGCGGTGACCAGCTGCAGCGTGGTCACGACGGCCCCGCCGAGCTGATCGGTGACCTGCTCGTTGGACCGCCAGTCCGTGCCGAGCCGGCAGTCACCGACGAAGCAGTGGCCGACCCCGGTGAGCCAGTCCCAGTACCGGGAGAGCACCGGCTGGTCCAGGTCCAGCATCGCGATCCGGTTGTCGATGAGCTGCTGCTTGTTGGGCGCGGTACTCGTGCGCAGGTCCGCCAGCGGGTCGATGGCGAAGTCGACCAGCAGGTACATCACCAGGGTGGAGACCAGCACCACGAGGCTCGAGGTGAGCAGGCGCCGGACGAAGAACATCAGCATGGGAGTGGGGGTGACCTCACGTGTGGGCGGCACGGAGCCGGCAGCGGTGGAGCCGGAGGCGTTCGCCGCGGTGCCGGGGGCACCGCGAGGGGGTGCCGCCGCGGGTGGGCGGCGGCACCCCGCTCATGGTGGCGCTGCGTCAGACGACGTCAGCCGTGCTCAGCTCGCGATCTCCCAGTCCCAGAAGCCGTGGAACATGGTCGGGCTGAGCGGCGCGGGCTGGACGTTGTCCACCACGCTGGTGTTCCACGCGGTGACGCCGGGGAACTGGTACAGCGTGATGCCGTGCGCGTCCTCGAACAGCAGCTTGTCGATCTCGGTCATGATCGTGCGCTGCTCCTCCTCGTCGATCGTGGTCTTCAACCGGTCGAGCAGGTTGTTCACCTCGTCGTTGTTGTAGCCGTTGAGGTTGTTGATGCCTCCCTGGCGGTAGGTCGGCGAGGACTCGGTGACACCGGTCGAGGTGGACTGCCACCCGAAGAAGACGGCGTCGTAGGTGCCGTCACCCAGCTTGCTGCTCCAGTCCGGGCTGCTGGCGTCCTGCAGGTTGAAGCCCGCCTCCTCGAGACCCTGCTGCAGGATCTGGAAGGTGTTCTCGCGGCGCACGTTGTCGGTCGCGAACATCGTCCGCACGTCGATCGGGGTGTCGACCCCGGCCTGCTCCAGCAGCTGCTGGGCCTGCTCGACGTCGCGCTCGCCGTACTCGTCGGAACCGTTCTCCGCCACGACCTCGTCGTAGCCCGGCGCGCCGGGCGAGACCATGAACGAGTCACGCGGCTCGGCGTCCTCGTTCAGCGGCTGGATCAGCTTCTCGACGATCTCCTGCCGCGGCACCGCGTGCAGGAATGCCTGCCGGACCTGGCGGGCGGTCTGCTCGTCCCCGCCGTAGCTCTTCGGGTCGAAGGGACCACCGTTGTTGAAGGTCAGGTCGATGTGCTCGTAGGTCGCGTCGGTGCCGGTGGTGACCTCGACCCCGTCGACGCCCTCGAGGGCGTCGACCACGTCGGTCGTCGCCTGCGGACCCATCATGTCGATCTCGCCGTTCTCCAGCGCCTGGACCTGGGCCATCGGGTCCTCGTTCCACCGGACCGTGATGGTCTCGAACGAGGCGGCGAGGTCGCCTGCGTAGTCCTCGTTCGCCTCCAGGGTGATGTACTGGTTCTCGACGAAGTCGGTCATCAGGTAGGCACCGTTGGACAGGTACAGGGACTCGTCGTCGGGCAGCGAGCTGTAGTCGTAGCCGGAGTTCCAGAAGTCCGCGATCTGGGCCAGCTGGTCCTCGTTGCCCTCCTGGACGGCCTGGACGAGGGTGTCCTTGGCCTCCTGGGGGTCGTCGATGTCCAGGGCCTGCATCACCGTGACGTGGGCCGGCACGTTGATCGAGTCGGTGCCCATGTCCAGCTCCCAGTCGGCGAACGGCTCGTCGTAGACCAGGGTCAGGGTCTGGCCGTCCTCGGAGATCTCCGGGGTCTGGGTCACCAGTGCGAGCCCCTCGGAGGAGGAGTCGAAGTAGACCCCCTGGCCCGGCTCGACCACGTTGGTGTCGGGGTTGCGCTCGACGTCACCGGCCTCGAGGGTGTTGAGGTTGCCGCTCTGGGCCGCCCACACCAGCAGCATGTCGGCCGCGTCCACGGGGGTCCCGTCGGACCAGGTCACGTCGTCGTTGATGGTCCACTCGACGGTGAGCGGGTCCTCCGAGGTCTGCTCGTAGGTGCCGTAGGACTCGTCACGGACGAGCTCCTGCTCCTCGTTGTAGTAGTTGAACCCTCGGTTCATCAGGTACTTGATGTTGGCGTTCGCCGTCGCGTTGCCGTTCGAGGTGTTCTGGTTGTAGGAGTAGAACGGCTGGTTCCACCCCGCGTTGATCGCGCTTCCGGCCTGCGCGCCGCCGCCGTTCTCGCCGTCGCCGCCGTCGTCCTCACCGGGGGGCGAGCACGCGGCGACTGCCAGCGCCAGGGCGGCTGCCACGGCAGCCGTGCTGTGCTTCCTGAGCTTCACTGATCCTCCATCGCATCCGTGACGTGGGCCGGTCCCCCGAGCAGGCGGCACGCGGCCAGCCAGGATCGGTTTCCAGCACCTTGCGGCAGGACAGTAGGCCACGGATCGGGCCGGAGTCGCCGCCGCGACCGGCTGCGGGCGGCATTGTTACCCAAGTGAGACGTCACACATGCGGGGCGTCTCGGGCGACCCTCGGGCGACCCTCAGGCGACCACGCGACCGCGGAGCACGATGCGGTCGGGGTGACGCAGGACGTCGAGGTCGGACCGGGGGTCTTGGGGATAGACCACCAGGTCGGCCGGCGCTCCCTCGTCCAGGGCACGGTTGCGGCCGAGCCACTCCCGCGCGCGCCAGGACGCCGCCCCCAGGGCGTAGTCCACCGGCAGTCCCAGCCCGGCCATCGCCACCACCTCGCCGGCCAGGTTGCCGTGCCGGGTCACTCCGCCGCCGTCGGAGCCGGCGTACAGCGGGACGCCGGCCTCGTAGGCGGACATGATCGTCTCGCGGCGGCGTCGGTGCAGGTCGGTCATCGTCTCGGCGTACGCCGGGAACCGGGCGCGGCCGGCGGCGGCGTACTCGGGGAACTTGTCCAGCTGCATCACCGTCGGCACCAGCGCCGTGCCGCGAGCGGCCATGGTGTCGATGAGGTCGGTGGTGAGGCCGGTGCCGTGCTCGATGCAGTCGATCCCCGCCTCCAGCAACCCCGGCAGCACCTCGTGGCCGAAGCAGTGGGCGGTCACGCGGGCGCCGTGCTCGTGGGCGACCGCGATCGCCTCCCCGAACGACTCGGCCGGGAAGGACGGCTTGAGGTCCCCGTCCTCCCGGGAGATCCAGTCGCCCACCAGCTTGACCCACCCGTCGCCCCGCTGCGCCTCCTGCGCGACGTACGCCGGGAGCTCCACGGGCTCGACCTCGTGGGCGTAGTTGCGGATGTAGCGCTTGGTGCGCGCGATGTGGCGCCCTGCCCGAACCAGGCGCGGCAGGTCCTCGCGCTCGTGGACCCAGGAGGTGTCGGCGGCCGACCCGCAGTCGCGGATCAGCAGCGCACCGCCGTCGCGGTCGGCCAGCGCCTGCTGCTCGGTCTCGGCGGCACTGATCGCTCCGTCGTCGTCCAGGCCGAGGTGGCAGTGGGCGTCGACCAGGCCGGGCACGATCCACCCGGACGCGACGAGCTCGGCGCCCGGTTGTGGTTCGTGCGTGATCCGCCCGTCCACGACGTAGAGGTCGGTGGGCTCGTCCTCCGGGAGGACGTTGCCGGTGATCCGCAGCACTCGGGGGGTCGGGCCGGTCGAGACCATGCCCGCACCCTACGCCGGATCACTTCAGGAACTTCGAGAAGTCCTCCGGCAGCTGGAAGTCCTTGGCAGCCTGCTCCACGTCCGCCGTGTCCGGGGTCCCGAAGGGGTTGCCGGTGGCCGCCTTCCCCTCCCGGGCCTGCTGCTGGGACTGCTCCTGGGCCTTCTTCTGCGCCGCGGCCTTGGCCGGGTTCCCGGAGACGCGCTTCTTGCCCTTGCCCTTCTTGCCGGCCTGCTTCTGCTTGGCCCGCTTGCCGCCCCCGGGCATGCCCGGCATGCCGGGCATCCCGGGCATGCCCGGCATCCCGCCGCCCTGGGCCATCTGCTGCATCATCTTGCGGGCCTCGAAGAATCGGTCGACCAGGGCGTTGACGTCGGAGACCTGGCGCCCCGAGCCCTTGGCGATCCGGGCCCGGCGGGAGCCGTCGATGATCTTCGGGTTGGCCCTCTCGGCCGGGGTCATCGAGTGGATGATCGCCTGGATCCGGTCGATCTCGCGCTCGTCGAAGTTCTCCAGCTGGTCCCGGAACTGGGCCATGCCGGGGAGCATCCCCATGATCTTGGACAACGAGCCCAGCTTGCGGACCTGCTGCATCTGCTCGAGGAAGTCCTCGAGGGTGAAGTCGCCACCGCCGGCGAGCTTCTCGGCCGCCTTGGCCGCCTGCTCGGAGTCGAAGGCCTTCTCCGCCTGCTCGATCAGGGTGAGCACGTCGCCCATGTCGAGGATGCGATTGGCCATGCGGTCCGGGTGGAAGCGCTCGAACTCGTCGAGGCTCTCGCCGGTGGAGGCGAACAGGATCGGGCGCTGGGTGACGCCAGTGATCGAGAGGGCGGCACCGCCGCGGGCATCGCCGTCGAGCTTGGAGAGCACCACGCCGGTGAAGCCCACGCCGTCGCGGAACGCCTCGGCCACTCGGGCGGCGTCCTGACCGATCATCGCGTCGACCACGAACAG
>CAZRKV010000025.1:0-6656 GCA_964600305.1 uncultured Nocardioides sp.
GCCGGTCGGTTGCGGGGCCCTGGCGCGTCCCGGACTAGGGTGGACCGGTGACCCGACCGGAGCTGAGTGCCGCCGCCGTCGACGCCGCCACGCAGGTGCTGGGCCCGGTGGTCCGGCGTACGCCGGTCGAGCGCAGCGACCGCCTCTCCGGCGCGGTCGGGGCCGAGGTGCTGCTGAAGCGGGAGAACCGCCAGACCACCCGGTCCTACAAGGCACGCGGCGCCTACCACCTGATCAGCGGCCTCACCGACACCGAGCGGGAACGAGGCGTGGTGTGCGCGAGTGCGGGCAACCACGGCCAGGGGTTGGCGTGGAGCTGTGCCCGGCTGGGCATCCGCGGTCGGGTGCACGTCCCGGGCAACACCCCGCGGCAGAAGCGCCAGCAGATCCTGCGGCTGGGGGAGGGACGGGTCGAGCTGGTCGTGAGCGGCTCCTCCTACGACGAGGCCGGTGCCGCCGCCCGGGAGGAGGCCGCGGTGACGGGCGCGGTCTACGTCCACCCCTTCGACGACCCGCGCACCATCGTCGGCCAGGGCACCATCGCGCCGGAGCTGGTCGGACAGCTGGGGACCTCGCCGCACACGGTGCTGGTGCCGGTCGGGGGCGGCGGCCTGGTCGCCGGGATGGCGCTGTGGCTGCGCGAGCACGGTCCGGACACCCGGATCGTCGGGGTGGAGCCGGCGGGCGCCGCGAGCATGACGGCCGCCCTCGCGGCCGGGGAGCCGGTCGCCCTGCCGGAGGTCGACACCTTCGTCGACGGTGCCGCCGTCGGCCGGGTCGGGACCCTGACGTTCCCCCTGGTCCGCGACCTGGTCGACGAGGTGGTGACGGTGCCCGAGGGCGCGGTGTGCACCGAGATGCTCGACCTCTACCAGGTCGAGGGGATCATCACCGAGCCGGCCGGCGCCCTGGCGAGCACGGCGGTGCGGACCATGGGGGAGGCCTTCCCGCCGGGGGCCAGCGTCGTGTGCCTGGTCTCCGGGGGCAACAACGACGTCAGCCGGTACGCCGAGATCGTGGAGCGGTCCCTCATCCACGAGGGCCTGCGACACTACTTCCTCGTCAGCTTCCCCCAGGAGCCCGGCGCCCTGCGCCACTTCCTCGACGACGTGCTGGCCGAGGGCGACGACATCGTGAACTTCGAGTACGTGAAGAAGAACAACCGCGAGACCGGTCCGGCCCTCGTCGGGATCGACCTGGAGAGCGCGGCGGACCTGCCGGCGCTGCTGGAGCGGATGCGGCAGAGCCCCCTGGCGATCGAGCCGGTGCCCGCGGGCTCCCCCCTGTTCTCCTTCCTGACCTGAGGGCCGCGACAATGGACGCATGCAGCCCGGGGAGTCCAGCGACCAGCAGGCGCCTCCGGCGCGTCCGCACCGTCGGTACACCGGCGAGGGCACCCGCGTCCGGGAGGTGCTCACCTACACCCGCCGGGGGAACACGCTCGGGCCCCGGGACCAGCGGGCCTGGGACGCCCACGCCGACGCCTGGGTGATCCCCGACGGGGCGGTCGACGACCCGGAGTTCGACCTCGCCCAGCACTTCGGCCGCGAGGCACCCCTGGTCGTCGAGATCGGCTCCGGTGTCGGCGAGGCCACCGCCCCGCTGGCGGCGGCCCGACCGGACCACAACGTGCTGGCCCTGGAGGTCTGGCGCCCGGGCGTGGCCGCGGGACTGCGTCGCGTCGCCCGCGCGGAGGTCGACAACGTGCGCTTCTGCTCGGTCGACGCGGTGTGGTTCCTGGAGCAGCTGGTGCCCGAGGGTGGTCTCGCGGAGCTGTGGACCTTCTTCCCGGACCCCTGGCCCAAGAAGCGCCACCACAAGCGTCGCCTGGTCTCGCCCCGGTTCGCCCACCTCGCGGCCCGCAGGCTGGGTCCCGGTGCGGCCTGGCGACTGGCCACCGACTGGGGGGAGTACGCCACCTGGATGCAGGAGGTCCTCGACGCCGAGCCGCTCCTCGAGGGGGGCGTCGTCGAACGGTGGGTGGAGCGGCCGGTCACGAAGTTCGAGCGCAAGGGTGTCGAGGCCGGTCGGGCCATCACCGACCTGTGCTACCGCCGTGTGCGTGACTGATCTGGCTCAGCCGTCGGCCAGGTGGACGCCCCGCTGCTCCAGGGCGTGCTCCACCCGCAGCCACTCCGCCTCGCGCTCGGTGCCCCCCGGCAGGTCGCTGAAGGTGTCCGGCACGCCGACGGCGTGGCAGGCGTCGCGCAGCGCGTCCTCGTACGCCGCCGCCACGGCCCGGCGCAGCGCCATCGGCGTGCCCGGCGGCTGCCGCGCCATCTCGCGACGCAGCCGCCTCAGGTCGGCGGCGGTGCGGTCGATCGGCGGCCCGGCGGGCGTGGGCGCCGGGGGGCGCAGCACCCCGAGGGCCAGTCCCGAACGCCGGAGCGCCCTGAGGATCTCGGCGCCGTAGAACACCGGGCCGAGGACCGCCACTCCGACGAGCACGGCGGCGGCCAGGGTGAGCAGGCCGGTCACGGCCCTGGTCCGGTGAGTCGGCGGCGCAGCCGGTCCTCGCGGGCCAGTCGGGCCGTGTCCCGCTCGCGACGGGCGGCCACCACGGCGGCCAGGAAGGCCTCCGGGGGCGTCCCTGCGGGCGGCGCCGGCGCGACGTACGCCGCCGTCTCGCGGGCCAGCTGGTCGGCGAGCGCCGCCCGGGAGGAGCCCACGTGGGGGCGGGACAGCAGCTGGCG
Organism: uncultured Nocardioides sp.; assembly: GCA_964600305.1. GTDB lineage: Bacteria > Actinomycetota > Actinomycetes > Propionibacteriales > Nocardioidaceae > Nocardioides. The sequence goes on from CAZRKV010000025.1 coordinate 2,694, forward strand.
CACGGCCAGCGCCAGGGCGGCCGGGAGTGCGGCGATGTCGGCCCGTGCGGCCCACGCGGCCAGCTCCGGCGGCATCGGGACCGGCGGGGGCAGGTCCAGGCGGAACCGCTCACGCACGACGTACGTCCCGGCCGCGTAGTCCCCGAGGCGCTTGCCGCGCGTGCTCAGCATCGCGGAGAAGAACGCGGGGACGCCGGTGAGGGCGTAGACCTCCACGACGGCCACCAGCGCCCGCACGAAGGCGTGCTGGGCGCTGATCGGTCCGGCGTCGTCACGCACGGTCCGCAGACCCACCACGGCCTTGCCGAGGGACCTGCCGCGGGTGAGGCCCTCCACGGTGGTGGGGTACACGAGGAACACCACCACCAGGGTGCCGATCCAGGCCGCCCCGGCCAGCGCGTCGCTGGTCCCGGCTGTGGCCACGCCCAGCACCAGGGCGGTCAGGAGCAGCAGCAGTCCGGTGACCAGCACGTCGAGCAGGCCGGAGACCATCCGGGCCGCGAGGCTGGCCGCCGGCAGGTCCAGTGCGACGGCCTCGCCCGTGACCAGGTCGTCGTCGGTGAGGGAGGCGTACTCCGCCGCATCGCCGGACATCACGCTCCAGCATAGGGTTCCCCCGTGGACCTGGATGCCTACGTGGCCACGCACCGCTCGGACTGGGAGCGGCTGGCCGAGCTGACCGGCCGGCGCCGCCTGGACGGTGCCGCGAGCGACGAGCTGGTCGACCTCTACCAGCGGGTGGCCACCCACCTGTCGGTGGTCCGCACCTCGGCCCCGGACCCGCAGCTGGTGGCCTGGTTGTCCTCGCTGCTGGCACGGGCCCGCACCCGGATGGTCGGCACGCGCACCACGACCTGGCAGGGGGTACGCCGCTTCGTGACCCACCGCTTCCCGGCGGCGCTGTACCGGCTGCGGTGGTGGTGGATCGCCACCACGGTGGGCAGCGTCGTGGCCACGGCGGTGATGATGTTCTGGCTGCTGGCCAACCCCGCGGTCGAGCAGGGCCTGCTCACCGACCGGCAGGTCGAGCAGCTGGTGTCCCACGACTTCGAGGCCTACTACAGCCAGCACGCCGCCGGGCACTTCGCGGCCCAGGTCTGGATCAACAACGCCTGGGTGGCTGCGCTGTGCCTGGCGCTCGGCATCCTCGGGGCACCGGTGCTGTGGCTGTTGTTCGTGAACCTGGGCAACCTCGCCGTCATCGGGGCGATCATGCTGCGCCACGACCACGGCGGCCACTTCTTCGGGCTCCTGCTCCCGCACGGGCTCCTCGAGCTCACCGCCGTCTTCGTCGCCGCCGGCGTGGGCCTGCGGCTGTTTTGGTCGTGGGTGGAGCCAGGGCACCTGACCCGGGCCCAGTCGCTGGCCCACGAGGGTCGGACGGCGGGGACCGTGGCCCTGGGCCTGGTCGGGGTGTTCGCGGTCAGTGGGGTGGTCGAGGCCTTCGTGACCCCGTCGGGGCTGCCCACGGCGGCGCGGATCGGGATCGGGGTCCTGGCGGAGGTGGGGTTCCTCGCCTACGTCGTGGTGCTGGGCCGGCCGGCCCACCGGGCCGGCCACACCGGGGACCTCGACGCCGACCTGCTGGAGGACCGGACGGCCACTGCGGCGTGACCCTGCTGGTCAGGGAGCCGAGTCGTCGGTGGCCGGTTGCCGGGCCGTGGCCGTACGCCGCCCCGCGACGCCCTCGAGCGCCCGTAGCGCGGTGGTGATCGCCGGCTGGTCGCGGCTGCCGCGGCGCACGCTGGTCAGGATGTGCCGGGCAGGGCTGGGCTCGCCCCGCAACGGGACCCGGACGATCCGGTCGCCGGCCGGGATGCGGGCCAGCCGGGGGATGAGCGCGACACCGAGCCCGGCCCCCACGAGCGCCGCGCCGGTGTCCCACTCCGCCGCCTCGTGGGCGACCGACGGGGTGAAGCCGGCGGCCGCGCAGGCCGCCACGACGAGGCGGTGCAGCGGCCGGCCCGGCCGGTCCACGATCCAGGGCTCGTCGGCGGCCTCGCCCAGCAGCACCGACCCCCGGGTCGCGAGCGGGTGGTCGGCCGGCACCAGGAGGTCGAGGGGGTCGTCGAGCAGCGCCGCCTGGTCGAACCGGGTGTCGGCGCTGGGAGGGATGGAGGCGGTCGCCACGACGACCGCCAGGTCGGCCTGGTGCGCCAGCAGCAGGTCGAAGCACTCCTCGGGGTCGGCCTCGATGATCCGCACCGTGCACCGCGGATGGGTCGCCCGGACCTGGGCCGCGACCTCGGGCAGCAGGGCGGACGCGGCGGTGGAGAATCCGCAGAGCCGGAGCGACCTGATCTGGTCCGGGTCGGTCTCGGCCAGCTCGCCACGGATCTCCTCCCAGAGGGCGAACAGGTCGTCGACGTGCTCGAGCAGCACCCGGGCCGCCCCGGTCAGCCGGATCCCGCGGCCGTCCTGCTCCAGCAGGGGTACGCCGAGGTCGCTGGACAGCGAGCGGAGCTGGTGCGACACCGCGGACGGGGAGAAGCTCAGCGCCTCGGCGGCGGCCGTCACCGTCCCGCGCGCGGCCACGACCCGGAGCACGTTCAGCCGACGGTCGATCATCCGACAAGTGTGCACGATCACGTGCAGAAACGTGCGCTTCTCTTCATGAGTGATCCGGGTCACACTCGCGGTGGGGACACGCCCCGACGTCGTACCGGAGGCAGACCGTGACCGCAGTGGCCGAACCGAGGACCGGCCGGGCCGAGCCCGCCGAGCTGCTCGCCCGTCGCCGGCGCGGGATGACGCTCGAAGCCCCCTTCTACACCAGCGAGGAGCTCTTCTCCCTCGACGTGGCGGGGATCTTCTCCCGGCACTGGATCTTCGTCGCCACCGAGGCGGAGATACCGGAGCCGGGGGACTACGTGACCGTCGAGGTCGGGCCCTGCTCCGTCATCGTGCTCCGTGACGACGACGAGCAGGTGCGGGCGCTGCACAACGTCTGCCGCCACCGGGGCTCCCGGCTCCTGCACGAGCCCGCCGGGTCGGTCGGCAACCTCGTGTGCGGCTACCACCAGTGGACCTACGCGACGGACGGCACCCTGCGGCACGCGGGGCAGCAGACGCCGGGCTTCGACCCGGGCTGCTACGCGTTGAAGCAGGTCCACGTGCGCTCCGTCGAGGGGCTGGTCCTCATCTGCCTCGCCCCCGACCCGCCGGGGGACTTCGACGAGGTCGCAGCACGCGTCCGGCCCTACCTCGCGCCCCACCAGCTGCGACGGACCAAGATCGCGGCCCAGGAGGACCTGGTCGAGCACGCCAACTGGAAGCTGGTGATGGAGAACAACCGCGAGTGCTACCACTGCGAGGCCGGCCACCCCGAGCTGACCTGCACCTTCTTCCCGACCTACGGCTACGCGGTCGACGAGATCCCGCCGCGGCTGCTGCCCGCGCACGCTCGCTACCTGGCGGCCGAGGCCGAGCTGCAGGAGGCGTGCGGGGCCCGCGGGCTGCCGCACGCCCTCGTCGAGGAGCTCACCGGGCGACCGTCCGCGTTCCGGGTGGAGCGCGCGGCGCTGGACGGAGCCGGGGAGTCCTACACGCGGGACGGGCGGGCCGCCTCCCGCGTGCTGCTCGGCGACCTGGACCTCCCGCGGCTGGGACGGCTGTCGTTGCACTTCGCCCCGAGCTCGTGGTTCCACGTCCTCGCCGACCACGCCGTCATCTCCTCCGCGCTGCCGCTCGCCCCGGACCGGACGCTGGTCCGCACCACCTGGCTGGTGCACGAGGACGCCGTGGAGGGCGTCGACTACGACCTCGCGACGCTCACCGACGTGTGGCACCGGACGAACGTCCAGGACGGCACGCTCGTGGCCCGCGCCCAGGCCGGGGTGGGCGACCCGGCCTACGAGCCGGGGCCCTACGCCCCGTCCGAGACCCAGGTCGACGCGTTCGTCACCTGGTACGTCGAGCGACTGCAGGAGCACCTGGCCCGATGACGGACACCGCGACCGACAC
>CAZRKV010000025.1:6756-16462 GCA_964600305.1 uncultured Nocardioides sp.
GACACCGCGACCGACACGGTCACCTGCACGGTCACCTGCACCGGGGTCGTCGCGGTCACCCACGACGTCACGAGCTTCACCTTCGACCCGGGGCCCGCGCTGCACTTCCTCCCCGGGCAGTACCTCACCCTCGGGTTCCGCATCGACGGCGAGCCGGTCGAGCGGTGCTACACGATCTCCTCACCCCCGACCCGGCCGGACCGTGTGACGGTCACGGTCAAGCGGGTCCCGGGCGGCGTGGTCTCCCCCTGGTTGCACGACCACCTGCGCATCGGTGACCGGGTGGCCGCCTCCGGGCCCTTCGGGCGGTTCAGCACCGCGGTCCATCCGGCGGACCGCTACCTCTTCCTCACCGCGGGCAGTGGGATCACCCCGGCGATGTCGATGGTGCGAGCGCTCTGCGACGCGGGGAGCGCCGCCGGCGTCCGGTTCGTCCACTGTGCCCGGACGCCCGACGACCTCATCTTCCGCGACGAGCTCGAGGCCCTGGCCACGCGGTGCGGTGTCTTGGTCACGCTCCTGTGCGAGACCGACTCCCCGGCCGAGGTGTGGCACGGTCACCGCGGCCGGCTGGACCTCCCGACGCTGCTGCGGGTGGCGCCGGACCTGCTCGGCCGCGAGGTCTTCACCTGCGGCCCGGCCCCGTTCATGGCGGCGGTCCGGGGGATGCTCGGCGACGTCGGGGTGGACCCGACCCGCTCCCACGAGGAGTCCTTCGTCCTCGGGCCGCCCGCGGCCCGCAGCGACCCCGGGGAGGCCGGGAGCGGGACGACGTACCGGGTGGACTTCCGGCGCAGCGGCCGCGTGGTCGAGTGCGAGTCCGACACCACGATCCTGCAGGCGGCGGCCCGCGCGGGCGTGCCCCTGCTCTCCTCGTGCGAGGAAGGCATGTGCGGTACCTGCAAGCTCGCGCTCCTGGGGGGCCGGGTGGACATGCGCCACGCCGGCGGGATCCGTCCGCGCGAGGTCGCCCGGGATGAGTTCCTGCCCTGCTGCTCCACCCCGCTGGACGACGTGGTGGTCGACGCATGAACCCGTCCCGACGTCCGGAGGAGGAGCGATGCCCGCCCCCGACCCCTTGATGCGTCCCTTCGAGCTCAAGGGCCTGACCCTGCGCAACCGCATCGTCAGCACCTCCCACGAGCCCGCCTACAGCGACGACGGCCTGCCGGGCGACCGCTACCGCGCCTACCACGTCGAGAAGGCCCGCGGCGGGGTCGGGCTGACGATGATCGGGGGCAGCGCGCTGGTCAGCCGCGAGAGCGCCCCGGCGTTCGGCAACCTCCAGCTCTGGCGCGACGAGGCCGAGCCGCTGCTGCGCCGGCTGGCCGACGAGGTGCACGAGCACGGGGCCGCGGTGATGACCCAGCTGACCCACCTGGGCCACCGCACCAGCAACTACACCCACGACTGGCTGCCGGCCATCTCGGCCAGTGCGGTGCGCGAGCCCGCGCACCGGGCCTTCACCAAGGCGGCCGAGCCGTGGGACCTGGACCGGGTGGTCGGGGACTTCGTGGCCGCCGCCCAGCGGTGCCGGTCGGCGGGCCTGGACGGCATCGAGCTGATGGCCTACGGGCACCTGCTCGACTCGTTCTGGAGCCCGACGTGGAACCACCGTGAGGACGAGTACGGCGGCTCCTACGACGACCGGGTGCGCTTCCCGCTGCGCGTGGTCCGGGCGGTGCGCGAGGCGGTGGGGCCGGACTTCGCCGTCGGTCTCCGCATGAGCTTCGACGAGGACCGCGACGGCGGGCTCGAGACGGGCGAGGCGCTGCGCGTCGCCGAGGACCTCACCGCGGCGGGGATCGACTTCATCAGCGTGATCCGGGGGGCGATCGCCACCGACGCCGAGCTCGCCCGCGTGATCCCGCCGATGGGCACCCCGTCCGCGCCGCACCTGGAGTTCGCGGGACAGATCAGGCAGAAGCTGTCGGTCCCGGTCATGCACGCCGCCCGGATCGCCGACGTCGAGACGGCGCGCCACGCGATCAGCGCGGGCCTGCTCGACCTGGTCGGCATGACCCGGGCCCTGATGGCCGACCCCGAGCTGCCCACCAAGGTCCGCGAGGGCCGGGCCGCCCAGGTCCGCCCGTGCGTCGGTGCGAACATGTGCATCGACGGCATCTACGCCTCCGGGGCGGCGTACTGCATCCACAACCCCTCGACCGGGCGCGAGCTCGAGGTGCCGCACCGCGTCGACCGCGCGGGCACGACGAGGCGGGTCGCCGTGGTCGGGGCCGGCCCCGCGGGCCTGGAGGCCGCCCGGGTGCTGGCGGAGCGGGGTCACGCGGTGCACCTCTACGAGGCCGCCGACCGGGTCGGGGGCCAGCTCCACCTCGCGGCGAGGTCGCCGCGTCGCCGCGACCTGCGCGGGATCATCGACTGGCGCTGCGACGAGCTGGCCCGGCTCGGGGTCCCGGTGCACCTGGACACCTACGCCGAGTCGGGGCTGCTGCTCGAGCAGTCGTGGGACGTCGTGGTCGTCGCGACCGGCGGGACGGCGGCCGCACCGCAGGTCCCCGGCGCGGGCCTGGTGCTCGACACCTGGGACGTGCTGTCGGGGGCGCGGCACCCGCAGGGACACGTCCTGGTCTACGACGACCACGGCGGCCACCAGGCGCTGGACGCGGTGGAGGCCCTCGTGCGGGGCGGTGCCCGGGTGGAGCTGGTCACTCCGGAGCGGACGCTGTCCCCCGACGTCGGGGCGATCACGGGAGCCGGCTACTTCCACGCCCTCGCCCGGGCGGGGGTGCCGGTGACCCTGCTGCGGCGACTGCACGGGGTCCGGAGGACCGACGCCGGTCTGGAGGTCGAGCTCGGCACGGACGGGTCGGACCTCCGGGAGTGCCGCACCGTCGACGCCGTGGTCGCCGAGATGGGCACCGACCCGGTCACGGAGGTGTACGACGACCTGGTGGACCGCTCGACGAACCTCGGCACGGTCGACCTCGCCGACCTGCTGGCGCGTCGCCCCCAGGCGGTGGTGCGCAACCCCGACGGCGCGTTCCAGCTCTTCCGGGTGGGGGACGCCGTGGCGAGCAGGAACGTGCACGCGGCGATGCTGGACGCGGCCCGGTTGTGCCGCGCCCTCTGATCAGAGCAGCCCCCGGGCCTTGAGGTCGAGGTAGTGGTCGGCGAGCGCCGGGGCGATGTGCGTCGCGTCGGCGTCGACCACCTCGGCCCCCAGGGTGCGCACCAGGTCGGCGGTCTCCCGCCGCGCGGCCAGGGCCTGCTCGGCCGCCGCGGCGTCGTACACCTCGGCGAGGGAGTCCCGGCGGCCGGCCAGCTCGGCCAGCGCCGGGTCGCGCACGGACGCGACGACCACCCGGTGGTGGCGCACCAGAGTCGGCAGGACCGGCACCAGCCCCTCCCGGACCGCGGTGGGGTCCAAGGCCGTGAGCAGCACCACCAGGGCGCGGTGGCGGCCCGTCCCGGCCACCGCGCCGGCCAGCGTGGACCAGTCCGCCTCGGCGATCTCGGGCTCCAGGTCGGCCAGGGACTCCTGCAGGGTGTCGACCACGTCCCGGGCGCCGGCCGCCCGCACCCGGGCCCGGACCCGGCGGTCGCCGGCGACGAGGTCCACCCGGTCCCCGGCCCGCGCGGCCAGGGCGGCCACCAGCAGGGCCGCGTCCATGGCGGCGTCCAACCGGGGCGCGTCCCCCACCCGGGCCGCCGCGGTGCGGGAGGTGTCGAGGACCAGCACCACCCGGCGGTCCCGCTCCGGCTGCCAGGTGCGGACCACCACCGAGGAGCTCCGGGCCGTGGCCCGCCAGTCGATCGAGCGGATGTCGTCGCCGCGCACGTAGTCGCGCAGCGAGTCGAACTCCGTCCCCTGGCCGCGCACCCGGACGGCCGCGCGCCCGTCGAGCTCCCGCAGTCGCCGGAGCCGGCTGGGCAGGTGCCGGCGGGAGGCGAACGAGGGCAGTGACCGGACCGTTCCGGCCACGTGCCGCCCCTGCTGCCGGGCGGCCAGGCCCAGCGGACCGTGGGAGCGGACGGTGACCCGGGTCGCGCGGAGGTCGCCGCGGCGGACCGGCCGCAGCGGGGTCTCCAGCACGGTGTGCCCGCCCCGCGGCAGGCGGACCCGGTGGCGGTCGGGCCCGGCGCCGGCGGTGGGCTGCCAGGCGTCGCGCACCACGGCCCGGATGCTCGCCCGGGCCCGGGCGAGCAGGACGGTGCTGGTGGCCTCGCCGGTGCGGACCGGGTCGGTGGGGCGACGCTCGAGCTCCAGGGACCCCGGCGAAGCGGCCAGCAGCAGGTCCAGCCCGACCAGCAGGGCCACCACCAGCACCCACAGCCACGCCGTGCCCGCGGTCGGTCGCAGCACCACCGGAAGCAGGCCGAGGAGCAGCAGGAGCGGGACGCGTGCGGTGAGGACCACGGGTGCTCCTCAGCGGGGGACCGGCACCGAGCCGAGGGCCGAGGCGAGCACCCGGCCCACGTCGACTCCCTCGAGCTCGGCCTCCGGACGCAGCGCCAACCGGTGGGCGAGGGTGGCGTGGGCCAGCGCCTTGACGTCGTCGGGGGTGACGAAGTCCCGGCCGTTGAGCCAGGCCCAGGCCGACGCCGAGCGCAGCAGGGCGGTCGCGGCCCGGGGGCTCGCGCCCAGCCCCAGCGACGGGGACTCCCGGGTGGCCCGCGCGATGTCGACGATGTAGCCGGACACCTCGTCGGAGACCTCCACCCGACGTACCGCACGCTGGGCGGCGAGGACGTCCGCGGGGCCGGCCACCGCCGTGATCCCGGCCGCCCGGACGTCCCGCGGGTCGAAGCCGCCGGCGTGGCGCTGCAGCACCTGCAGCTCCGCGGCCCGCTCGGGGACGGGGAGGACCACCTTCAGCAGGAACCGGTCCAGCTGGGCCTCGGGGAGGGGGTAGGTGCCCTCGTGCTCGATCGGGTTCTGGGTGGCGGCCACGAGGAAGGGACGGGGGAGCGGTCGGGTGACGCCGTCGACCGACACCTGGCCCTCCTCCATCGCCTCGAGCAGCGCCGACTGGGTCTTGGGCGGTGTCCGGTTGATCTCGTCGGCGAGGAGCAGGTGGGTGAAGAGCGGTCCCTCGCGGAAGCTGAGCTCGCCGGTGCCGCCGTCGATCACCATCGAGCCGGTGATGTCCCCCGGCATCAGGTCCGGGGTGAACTGCACGCGCCGGGTCTCCACGTCGAGGGAGGCCGCGAGGCTGCGCACGAGCAGGGTCTTGGCGACCCCGGGCACACCTTCCATCAGCACGTGCCCCCCGCTCAGCAGGGCGACCAGCAGGCCGGAGACCGCGGCGTCCTGCCCCACGACCGCCTTGGCCACCTCGTCCCGCACGCGGCCGAGGCGCTCGCGCGCCTCCACCTCGCTCACGTCCTGGTCCGGTGGGTGCGTCATCGGGTGGCTACCTCCTCTTCGAGCGCGGCCAGGTCCTGGGCCAGGCCGACCAGCTCCTCGTCGGTCGTCGGTGCGGGTGCCTCCGGGTCGAGGGCGCGGCGCAGCTCCGTCTCGTCGCGCCCGGTCTCGCGGGCCAGCGCGGCCACGATGTCCCCGGTCGGGATGCCGGGAGGCAGCCCGAGCCGCACCGTCGTGCGCCGGAGCGTCGCACGGCGCAGGGTGCGGGCGGTGTGGGCACGGTCCCCGGCCCGGCGGTAGAGGCGTCCGCGTGCCCGGGTGGTCTCGACCGCCCGGACCGTCACCGGGAGCGGCTCCACCTCGAGGGGGCCCAACCGTCGCCCCCGGGCGACCATCAGGGTGAGCACGGCCAGCGCGAGCAGGCCCAGGGCCGGGCCCAACCAGGGCGGGAGCAGGGTCCGGACGTCGACCCGGTCGCCGGCGCCGAGGTCGTCGAGCCGGGGGACGTACCACACCAGTCGCTCGTGCTGGCCGAGCAGCCGGAGCGCGACGGCGGCGTTGTCGGCGCGGGTCACCTGCTCGTTCTGGAGCAGGTCCGCCGCCCCCAGCAGGGTCAGGCCGTCCGCGGTGCTGGCGAGCAGGTGGCCCTGGTCGGTGGCGAAGCACCCCGCTTCCGGTGCGCTCGACCGGTCGTGGGCCTGGGCCCGGTCGACCGTGATCTCCAGCCCGGGCTCCAGCCCGTGGTCGCGGCAGCCGGCCTCGACCCCGGACGCCTCGGCGGGCTCGGGAGGGGTCCCGATCCCCAGTGTCTCGGTGGCGGTGGTCCCGGGGCCGGCGACCACCAGGGTGGAACGCCCGGCGGTGCGCACCAGGTGCTCGGCGGTGCCGGGGCCGAGCTCCTCGGGGGAGGTCACCAGGACCGTGGTCGCGGCGTCGGGCCCGGCGGCCTCGAGCTCCTCGACCCCGGTGGCCACCTGCACGGCCACCCCCCGGTCCGCCAGCACCCGGGCGATGGCGCGGGCGCCGTCGGGGCCGGGGTTGGCCGGGTGCAGCCGGGCCCCGGACCGCCGTTCGCCCTCGAGCAGCACGACCACGGCCATCGCCAGCACGAAGCCGGCGAGGAGGACCACGGTGGACCGGCGCGGCCGCCTCACCGGAGGGCCGCCAGGTCGTGGTCGAGGTCGAGGACCGCGCGGGCCTGCTCCTCGGTGGCGCTCCGGTGGCCGTAGCGCACGGCGTCGAACAGCTCGGCGTCACGGGCGAGCCGCGTGGCGTGCGCCGGCTGCTGCTCCGCGAGCGCCACGGCGACCTCGTGTGCCGTCGTGCCGGGATGGTCGGGGAGGAGCCCCTGCTCGACCTGCCGCAGGGCCAGGGCGCGGTACCCGTCGAGGAAGGCCGTGGTGGTGTGGCCTGCCGCCAGCGCCGCGGTGGCCCGCGCCCGGAGCTCCCCCGCGGTGGTGGGCCGCTCGGGGAGCACGGACGGGCCCCCGCGCCGCGGGGAGCGGTCGCGTCGGGCCCGGGAGGCCAGCAGGCCCAGGCCGACCGCCAGGAGGGCCAGGACGAGCATCGCCGCCGCTGTGGCCAGCGGGGGGAGCGCGGAGGCGGCCGACACCGAGGCATCAAGGGCCCGGCCGAGCCACCGGGCGAGTCGGCCCAGCAGGTCGCGCTCGTGGTACTCCGGCCGGACCAGCTCCCGGCGCAGCAGCGACCGTGCCGAGTCCGGCGAGGGGTCCAGCGGGGCCAGGGGGAGGTTCACGGGGTCCCCGGGCCGTGGGAGGGACCGGGGCCGGCGACCCCGGTCCGGGCCAGCAGGGCCAGGTCGAAGCCCTCCTGGCGCATCCTCAGGTCGAGGTACTGGAGGGACACGACCGCGGAGGTGAAGGGAGCCACGAACGCGGCGGCCACCACGCTGCCGGCGGCGGCGAACCCGACGACGACCAGCAGGGTGAGCTGGCTGCCCCCCATCAGCAGGGGAGCGAACTGCGAGACCAGGGAGAACGGCACCGTGAGGATGCTGCTGGCCACCTGGGCGACCAACCAGGTCAGCAGGGCGATGCCACAGGTGCGCCAGAACTGGCCCCGGGTCAGTGCGAATCCACGGCCGATCGCCCCGAGGACGCCCACGTCCTCGAGCATCAACGCGGGTGCGGGGAGGTAGTACACGCGGACCCAGAACCACAGCCCCGCCGCGAGGACGAGGGGCACCGAGACCACCGCGAAGCCGACGACGAGGAGCGGCTCCTCCGCCGCCACCACGGCCACCCACGCCAGGACGTAGGTCCCCACGAAGGCGGTGGTCAGCAGGCCGAGGAGCAGTGTCAGGCCGACCAGGCGCCAGCGCTTGCCGTACGTCGCCCGCCAGGCCCCGCCCAGGCCGAGGCGGTGGCCGAGGGTGGCCGCCATCGTGACGTGGGCGACCATGCCGGTCACCAGCACCAGTCCGAGCGACATCAGGACCGAGCCGAGGAGGAGGGATCCCGCCGAGCCCAGAATCCCGACGACCTCGGCCGTTCCGGGGGCCGGTGCCGACCCCGTCCCGCCGAGGTCGAGGGACAGGTCGAGCAGAGCGGTGGCGACCGCGGTGACCAGCACCGGGATCGCCATCGCCGCGGCAGCCACCAGGACGGCCGACCCGACCGTCGCCCGCGGGTTGTACCGGATGATCCGGAAGGTGGCGTCGTAGATGTCGCCCAGGTGGAGCGGGCGCAGGGGGACGGCGCCGGGCTTGTGGGCGGCCCGGGGGTGCCGGGGGGCACCGGGCGCGCCCGGCGGGGGTGGCGTCGGAGGTGGCCCCGGCGGAGGTGGCCCCGGGGGAGGACCGGGCAGGGGAGGACCGGGCGGGGGAGGACCGGAGCCCGGCGGCGGGTAGGACCCCTGGTCGCTCATCTCCGTAGCCCCCTCGGTGGTGGTGCGTGCGCGTGGCGGACGCCGTGCTCGGTGGACATCCTGACACCCCGGCCCCATGATGGTGCCGGTCCCGGGACCCCGCACCGGTCGCGGACACGGTGCCCCCACGTGCCGGATTTGGCTCGCGTGGTGAGATCTGCCAAGATGGTCCGGTTGCTCCGGCGGGTCGCCGGGGTGCGCCACACCTTGACTACTGAATCGAGTCTCCCGGGATCCGTCCGCGGATCGCCGTGCGTTCGGTGGTCGACACGTGTCGCACCGCACCTGGGGACCCGATCGGCCCGACGAACCCCGTCGGGCACCGTCAACACCAGCACTCGAGCAGGACCGGGTCGCATGCCGTGCCGGAAGGTACGACACGCCCGACCTCGGGGGTCGAAAGCTGGGAGCGGTGGACAAGGGCGGCACGGCTCCGACCGGAGGCGCGTCGGAAGGCAGGCGGTCCCGGGTTCCCGAGGCCCGGAACGAGTAGTGAGGACGGACGAGACCTATGGCGGGACAGAAGATCCGCATCAGGCTCAAGGCCTATGACCACGAGGTGATCGACACCTCGGCGCGCAAGATCGTGGACACGGTCACCCGCACCGGCGCCAGCGTCGCCGGCCCGGTACCGCTGCCCACGGAGAAGAACGTCTACTGCGTGATCCGCTCGCCGCACAAGTACAAGGACTCCCGCGAGCACTTCGAGATGCGCACCCACAAGCGCCTCATCGACATCATCGACCCCACTCCGAAGACGGTCGACTCGCTGATGCGCCTCGACCTGCCCGCCGGCGTCGACATCGAGATCAAGCTCTGAGGCGTAGGAGTCGAGTCATGTCTGCAACGTACGAACACAACGTCAAGGGGCTGTTGGGCACCAAGCTCGGCATGACCCAGGTCTGGGACGAGAACAGCCGGGTCGTGCCGATCACGGTGCTCGCCGCCGACACGAACGTGGTGACCGCCGTGCGGTCCCCCGAGACCGACGGCTACAACGCCGTGCAGGTCGGGTTCGGCGAGATCGACGGCCGCAAGGTGACCAAGCCGGTCGCCGGCCAGTTCGCCAAGGCCGGGGTGACCCCCCGCCGCCACGTCGTGGAGATCCGCACCGCGGACGCCTCCTCCTACACCGTCGGCCAGGAGCTCTCGCCCGAGCTGTTCGCCGCGGGGGAGCAGGTCGACGTGACCGGCACCAGCAAGGGCAAGGGCTTCGCCGGCACCATGAAGCGCCACGGCTTCGGTGGCGCCCGGGCCTCCCACGGTGCCCACCGCAACCACCGCAAGCCGGGAGCGATCGGCGGGGCAGCGACGCCCGGTCGCGTCTTCAAGGGCATGCGGATGTCCGGCCGGATGGGCGGCGACGTGGTCACCACCCAGAACGTCACCGTGCACGCGGTCGACGTGGAGAAGGGCCTGATCCTGCTCAAGGGGGCCGTTCCCGGCCACAAGTGCAGCCTGGTCTTCCTCAGCTCGGCCGCCAAGAATCTC
>CAZRKV010000026.1:0-12290 GCA_964600305.1 uncultured Nocardioides sp.
CCTCCTGGACGGCGTCCTCGGCCGCCGCGAAGTCGGCTCCGCGGCGGACGAGGACCCCCAACACCGCTGGCGTCAGGGATCGCAGCCAGCCCTCGTCCACCGAGGTCACTCGGTGGTGGTCGGGAACTCGGTCAGCAAGGGGCGCACCTCGAGCCACTCGTGGATGGGCTCCCCGCGGGCGCCCGGCGCCGCCGACAGCTCGCCCGCCAGCTCCACCGCGCGGTCGTGGGTCTCGACATCGATCACCATCCAGCCGGCGATCAGGTCCTTGGTCTCCGCGAAGGGGCCATCAGTCACCGGCGGTCGCCCCGGGCCGTCGTACCGGACGAAGGTGCCCTCCGGGGACAGGGCCTGCGCGTCGACGAACTCGCCGGTCCCCTCGAGCCGTGCAGCGAAGTCGTTCATGAACTGGAGGTGCGCGGAGATCTCCTCCTGGGTCCACCGGTCCATCGGCTCGTCGTTCACCGGAGCCGGGGCACCGCGGTAGTGCTTGAGCAACAGGTACTTGGCCATCGTGTCCTCCTCATCGCGCCACGGCCCGGGTGGCCGCGTCTGCCCCGGGGACGGAGTTGTTCGCCGATTCTCGACATGGTGCCGCGAGGATCGTCCCGACGCACCCCCTCACCCCCGCAGGAACCCCAGTGCCAGGGTGACGACCACGACCAGGGCCGCGACCACGAGCCCGCCGGTGCACCAGCGCCACCAGGCGGTGGGGGCCAGGTCGAGGCGGCCGTCGTGGCCGTGGAGGTAGGCCGCCACGAGCTGGCGGCGGGCGAACCGCAGCACCGCCAGCTGCTGCTGCTCCCGCCTCGTGCTCACCAGCCCACCACCTCCAGCACCCCGGTGGTCACCACGAGCAACGGAGCCAGGGCGAGCAGGCCGAGTGCCTCCAGCACGTCCGCCGCGCGGGCGGCGTACGCCGACCCCGGCGACCACGGGCGAGCAGCCACCAGGCCGACCGCGGCGGCGAGGCCGCCGAGCACGGGCAGCGCGGCCGCCGGATGCAGGACCAGCCAGGTCGCGACCACCGCGACCAGGCCCACCACACCCGGCAGCTGGCTGCTCAGGCGCAGCGGGTCGCGCCGCACCGCGCGATCCCGCAGGAGGAGGACCACACAACACGCCAGGGCCAGCACCGCGCCGCCCGGGCCGGCCACGACCAGCAGGGGGACGGCGAGCACCACCATCACCGACGCCGCGACGGACGCGGCCAGCAGCGCGGCTCCGGCGAAGCGGAGGTCCTCGGCGAGACGCTCGCGGTCCACGGCCCCGGCCGCGTGCCGGCCCGCCGGGCCGGCCAGGGCCGCCGCCGGGAACGCCCGGGTGGACACCACCACCAGGACGACCAGGACCGCCACCAGTGCGCTCACCGGCACCGGGAGGGCGTGGGTCGCGAGCCCGACCGCCACCGCGCCCACCCCGACGGGGGCCAGCGGCAGGGCCACCCAGCGCAGCGGACCCGGGTGGACCGCCGACCCGACCGCGAGCACGGCGAGCACCCCGCCGGCGACGACCAGCCGGATGCCGGTTTCCTGCCCCGCCGCCGCCACCCACCCGGCGAGCACCGCTACGGCCGCGAACCCCCACAGCGCCAGGGCGGGGAGGAGCCCGTGGACCTCGGGGCCGGAGGTCTCCTCGTCCAACAGGTCGGCGGCCAGCTCGGCGGCGTCGTCGTACCGCCGGGGTGGGGGCGGAGCCGGGCCCAGCACCAGCACCTCCCCCGGGCGTACGCCGTTCGCCCCGGCGCCGGCGTCGGGGTCCAGCCCCGTGCCGTCGGGACGGGAGAGCACGGTGGCCGGCACGTCGTCGATGCCCAGGGCGCGGGCGACGTCGGGGAGGACCTCGACGGTGGGCACCGAGGCCGGCAGGGAGACGTCGACGCGCCGGTCGCCCGCGACGACGGTGACCGGGACCCGGCCCTCAGCCACCGAACCGGGCACTGCCCCTCCGGTCGGCAGCCCGGTACTCCTCGTCGGCGGCTCGCACGGCCGTGCCGGCGTGCTCGAGGAGCACGATCATCTCCCGGATCGCGGTGTCCCACCGGTGCTTGGCGTCGTGGTAGGCGACCTGTTGGGCCCCCTCCCACTCGGCTGCCAGCGGTTGCAGGCGGCTGGCCAGCGCGTCGAGCCTGGCCTGGATGTCGCCGGCGGTCTGGCGCACCCGGTCGGCCAGTCCCTGGACACCGGCGTGGTTGACGAGGATCTGGTGGCTGCTCATCGGGTCCTCCTCAGGACAGTCGGGCGGAGAATCGGTCGAAGTGGCTGCGCACCGACTCGTCGGTGGCGCTGTTGTCGCGCTCGGTGGCCTGCAGGGACTGCTGGAAGTCGTCCAGCGCGCGGACGATCACCCGCTGCCGCTCGTCCCAGCGCTGGCCGAGCTGCACGAACGCCGCAGCGCCCATGCCGTCCCAGTAGCCGCGCAGCCCCTCGATCTCCTGGCGCAGCCGGGCGCCCAGGCGGTCGAGGTCGACCCGGGCCTCGCTGACGTGGGTGGCGGCGGCGGACAGGGTGCCCGCGCCGGCCCGGAGCCGGTCGTGAGGCATGGCCTCCTCCTTCCTCTCGCGTACCGGTGCGGCCCCTCGCCGCACCTGGCTGTCATCGAAGGGCCTGCTCGCGGCCGCGGCAACCACCCGATCGGGCGCCTGTGGAGAACCGGAGCGGACGGTCACCGGACCGCCCTACCGTCGGGCCGAACCGGTGAGGAGGAGGCGATGCCGATGACCACCGCGGCCCGGATCGAGGTCCGCGAGCCACCCGCCCTGCCACGACAGGAGGGGGCCTCCGGCGCCTGGCTCGGCGCGATCCCGATGCTCGGCAGCCTCGGCGCGGTCGTGATGGTGTCCACTACGTCGGGTGGCTCCGGCCGGCACCTGGTCGCCGCCGGGGGCTTCCTGCTCGCGACCGTCGGGTTCGTGCTGGTCCAGGTGGACCGCGCCCGTCGGCGCCACGCGGAGGACCTGGCCCGGTCCCGACGGGCCTACCTGCGCCACCTCGACGGGGTCCGCGAGCAGGCCCGGGCGGCGGCCGGGCAACAGCGCGAACAGGCCCTGGCGGACCACCCGCCACCGTGGGGGTACGGGCCGGTCGCAACCCCGTCCGACGCAGGGGCGCCGACCGGCCTGCCCGTCCGCGTGGGGACCGCCCCGCGCAGCGGGCACACGGCCCTGGTCTCCCGGGGCGGGAGGGACGACGGGGAGGAGCCGGACCCGGTGTGCCTCGTGGCCCGGGACCGGCTGCTGGCCGCACACCGCACCGTCGACGGCCTGCCGGTCACGCTCGACCTGGCCGGGGGCGACCGGATCACCCTGACCGGGAGTGGAGCCCTCGCCCTGGCCCGCGCGGTGCTGGTCTCGGCCGCACGCCGGCACCCTGCCGCCCGGCTCCGGATCGCCGTGCTCACCGACACCGACCGGCTTCCCGCCTGGGACTGGGTCAAGTGGCTCCCGCACGTCGCCAGCCCGACGGCGTACGACGTGCTGGGTCCCCGACGGATGGTGGGCACGACCCCCGCCGAGCTCGCGCGGCTGCTCGACCACCCCGCATCGGCCACCCGGGCGGCGGGCGAGGAGCCGTGGCGCGTGCTCCTGGTCGACGACCGGGTGGCGACCGACGCCCCGGCGCACGAGCGCCGCGGCGACACCACCGTGCTGCGGGTCGAGCCCCGCGACGGCGTCGGGACCGGGGCGACCACGGTCCTGCAGGTCGGCGTCGCCGGCCGACTGGTCGCGGACCCACCGGCGCTCCTGCCCGAGGGCACGGTGGCCGACGGCTGCTCCACCGTCACCGCGGAGGCGGCCGCGAGGAAGGTGGCCACCACCTGCGACCCGAGCCCGGCCACGCACGTGGGCAGCGCCCGGCTGCTCGGCCTGGAACCCGGCACGTCGGTGCCGCAGGACCCGGCGTGTCGGTTGCGGACACCGATCGGTGTCGACCCCGAGGGCGAGCCCGTCGAGCTCGACCTGAGCGAGTCGGCGCTGGGTGGGGTCGGTCCCCACGGCCTACTCGTGGGCGCCACCGGGTCGGGCAAGTCCGAGCTGTTGCGGACCCTCGTCCTCGGGCTGGCGGTGGGCCACTCCCCCGCGGACCTCAACCTGGTGCTGGTCGACTTCAAGGGGGGCGCCACCTTCGCCGAGCTGGCCCACCTCCCACACACCGCGGCGCTCATCACCAACCTGGCCGGGGAGCGCGACCTCGTGGACCGGATGGAGGACGCCCTCGGCGGCGAGCTGGTGCGACGCCAGGAGGTCCTGCGGGCCAGCGGGCACGAGTCCGCGCGGTCCCACGAGGCCGACCGGCTGGCAGGGCGACCGCTGCCCCCGCTGCCGTCCCTGCTGGTGGTGGTCGACGAGTTCTCCGAGCTGCTCACCCTCCACCCGGACCTCGCCGAGCTCTTCGCCGCGATCGGCCGGCTCGGCCGGTCGCTGGGGGTCCACCTGCTGCTGGCCTCGCAACGCCTCGACGAGGGGCGGTTGCGGGGGTTGGAGTCCCACCTGTCCTACCGGATCGCGCTGCGCACCTTCTCGGCCGGCGAGTCCCGGGCCGTGATCGGGACCTCGGACGCCCACCTGCTCCCGCCCGCGCCCGGGTCCGGTTACCTCCGGGCCGGCCCGGACCGGCTCCAGCGCTTCCGGGCCGCCTGCGTGTCCGACCCCGTGCCCCGCGGTCCCGAGGAGCCGGTCGACAGCCGGGTCCTCCCCCACGTGCTCACCGAGCTGACCGACACCCTCGCGGCCGCCCACCACACGGCCCCACCGGCCCCGGTGCGGACGACGCTCCAGGCCGGCCTGGCCGCGCTCGACGGCGCCGGTCCCGCCGCCCGCCCGATCTGGCTGCCGCCGCTGACGGACCCTCCGTCCCTCGGCCACCTCCTCGACGAGGTCACGCCCCACCTGCCCGCGCGCGGCCTGCTGGTGCCGGTGGGGGTCCTCGACCGGCCCCGCGAGCAGCGGCGGGACCCGCTCCTGCTCGACCTGGCCCACGCCGGGGGCCAGGTCGCCGTCGTCGGCGGCCCCCGCAGCGGCAAGAGCACCCTGGTCCAGACGATCGCCGCGGGCACCGCCCTGCGGCACCCACCCACGGCGGCCCAGGTCTTCGTGCTGGACCCGGGCGGTGGCTGTGCCCCGCTGCGCGACCTCCCGCACACCTGCGGGTACGCCACGCGCACCGAACCCGAGCTCGCCCGCCACCTGGTCGCCGAGGTGCGTCGCCTCATGGAGCGCCGCGAGCGGCTGTTCCGCGACCGGGGCGTCGGCTCGGTCGACGACCTGCGCCGCCCCGCGGACGGAGCCGGCGACGGGACGATCCCCGACGAGGGGTACGGCGACGGGTACGGCGAGGTGCACCTGCTCGTGGACGGTTGGGGCCTGCTCCGGGAGGAGCAGGAGGACCTGGCCGACGAGATCACCTCCCTCGCCGCCCGGGCCCCCGCCCTCGGCGTGCACCTGATCCTGTCGGCGGGGCGCTGGACGGACCTGCGCCCGGCACTCCGGGACCTGATCGGCACCCGCCTGGAGCTCCGCCTGGGCGACCCGTTCGAGTCGGAGGTGTGTCGCCGGACCGCCGTCACGGTGCCGCCGGGCCGGCCGGGACGCGGGATCGTGGGCGAGCGCCTGCACTTCCTGACCGCCCTGCCGTGCCTCGACCCGGACGGCACCACCGACGACCTCGCCGAGCGCGCCGGTGACCGCTGGCCCGGCCGGGCCCCCACCCGGCTGCGCCCCCTGCCACGGCGGCTCCCGCCCAGCGACCTGGGCCGGGACGGGCGCGAGCCTCCCGGCCTCCTGCTCGGGGTGGGCGAGGGGGATCTCGCGGCAATCGGCCTCGCCCCGGAGGACCACCTGCTCGTCACGGGACCGCCGGGGGCCGGGCGCACCCACGCGCTGCGGACCGTCCTGGTGGAGCTGGTCCGGGCCGACGCCCCGGGGCGGGCCCAGGTGCTCCTGGTCGATCCGCGCCGCGGGCTGGGCGGTCTGGTGCCCGAGGACCGGCTGCTGCACCACCTCGTGGGTGGTGAGCACGCCGCCGAGGTGCTCCACGGGCTGGCCGACTGGCTGCGGGACCACCTCCCCACCGATCCGGCCCTGGGCCCCGGCCGGCGACCGGGCGCCGCGGTGCACGTGGTCGTCGACGACCACGACCTGCTCGTCACCGGGGGCCGCAGCATCCTGGAGCCACTGCTGCCGCTGCTCCCCCACGCGCAGGAGCTGGGCCTGCGCCTGGTGCTCGCCCGGCGAACCGGCGCGGTGGGGGACACCCTCGTCCCGGCCACCCCTGACCGGGCCGCTGACGCCCTGTCCGGCCTCGCCGCCCCCGAGCTCGCGCTGACCGGCGACCCGCCGGGACGGGCACGGCTCACCACCCGCCGGGCGGGGACGCGGCTGCTGCAGGTGGTGGCCCCGTCGTGACCGGTCCGGCCTCAGCCCTCGTGCTTCACCGTGAGGCTGGGCGCGTCGTCCATCGACCAGGTCATCTCGTAGGTCCGGCGGTAACCCGTCTCCGCGATGCGCCACCCCTCGGGGGTGCGCACGTACCGGTCGTCGTAGAAGGCCGCCCCCTCGAGCACGAAGCGGTGGGCCGCGACGATGACCTTGTCCTGGAGGTACCACGTGCCGCGGGCCTCGTCGCCGGTGACGGCGATCTCCGGGTGGTGCACCTGGTGCAGGGTGACCAGGTCCGGGGTCATGTTCGTACGCATGAAGTCCACCAGGTCGTCCCGGCCGTCCAGGTCGAGGCCGCCGTACCTGCCGACGACGTCGGCGGTGAGGCAGGTCGCGAACCCCTCCCAGTCCTTGGTGTCGAGGGTCCGCACGTAGCGGTACTTCAGCTGTCGGATCTGCTCCAGGTCGTCCACGGACGCCAACCTAGAGGTGGACCGGCACCGGCGCAGCCGGTCGTCCCGCCCCGCGGGCCCGTTCGTGGGGCGCGCCCCACCGGCCCGTGTCCGTACACTCGTCGCCGTGATCTTCAAGCGCGTCGGCGAGGGCCGCCCCTACCCGGACCACGGGCTGGACTCCAACGGCTGGTCCCGGGTCCCACCCCGACAGGTGCGGCTGGACCAGCTGGTCACCGTCAAGGGCACCCTCGACCTGGCGACCCTGCTCGACGAGGACTCGACGTTCTACGGCGACCTGTTCGCCCACGTCGTGCAGTGGCGCGGTGAGCTCTACCTCGAGGACGGGCTGCACCGAGCCCTCCGGGCCGCGCTGCAGCAGCGCAACGTGCTGCACGCGCGCGTGCTCCAGGTGGGTGACTGACGTGGCCGGCGCGTTGGGCGACTCTGCCCGCTCCGCCCTCACCCTGACCGTGCTGGGCGTGCTCACCGTCGTCTTCGCCGTGTGGGGCTGGCGGGGGGCCACGGAGCCGCTCCCCGAGGCCCCGGAGGCGGCCCCGCCGATCTGCGAGCCCCGCCTGGTCGAGAAGGGCGAGAAGATCTTCCGCAGCGACGTGACCGTGAGCGTCTTCAACGCCGGCGGACGGTCGGGCCTGGCCCAGGAGACCCTCGACCGGTTGGTGAAGGCCGGCTTCAGTCGCGGGGAGAGCGGCAACGCGCCCGCGGACCTGGAGGTCCGGTTCGCCCAGATCTGGGCCGAGGAGAAGGGGAACCCCGCCGTACGCCTGGTGCGGCGCCACCTGAAGGGCGGGCCGATGGTCGCGCCCAACCAGGGGATCGACGTGCCCGGCATCGTGCTGGTCGTCGGGAACGACTTCCGCGGCGTGGCCAAGGGCCCCAACCAGGTCCCGGCCCGCGGTGAGACCGAGGTGTGCAGCCCGCCGGTGCAGTGACCGGAGCGGCCGAGCCCCACTGGAACATGTTCTAGTATTGGCCCATGGTCGACCTCTCCTCCGCCCGCCCCCTGCCCGAGGTGCTCCCCCCGTCCGCCCTGGCGGGGACCACGGACCGTGCCGACGTCGTGGTGGTGGGCTTCGGCATCGCCGGCGGGTGTGCCGCGCTGGAGGCTGCCCGCGCCGGCGCACGGGTGCTCCTGCTCGAGCGCGCCGCGGTCCACGGCGGCACCTCGTCGATGAGCGGGGGGCACTTCTACCTCGGGGGCGGTACCCCGGTGCAGCAGGCCACGGGGCACGAGGACACCCCGGAGGACATGTACGCCTACCTGATGGCGGTCATGAAGGACCCCGATCCCGAGAAGGTCCGGGCGTACTGCGACGGCTCGGTGGAGCACTTCGGGTGGCTGGAGGCGCTCGGGTTCGAGTTCGAGCGCTCCTACTACCCCGAGAAGGCCGTCATCCAGCCCGGCACCGAGGGGCTGATGTACACCGGCAACGAGAAGGTGTGGCCGTTCCGCGAGCAGGCCCGGCCCGCACCCCGCGGCCACAAGGTGCCGGTCCCCGGCGACACCGAGGGCACCCGGCTGGTGATGGACCTGCTGCGCGACCGGCTCGAGGAGGCCGGTGTCGAGGTCCGCTACGAGACCGGGGCGACCAACCTCGTGGCCGACGCGTCCGGGGCGGTGGCCGGCCTCGCCTGGAAGCGGTTCACCGAGTCGGGGGTGATCGCCACCCCGGCGGTGGTGCTCGCGGCCGGAGGGTTCGTCATGAACCGCGAGATGGTCGCCGAGCACGCGCCACGCCTGGCCGAGAAGCCGTTCGTCCTCGGCTCGACCCACGACGACGGACTCGGGATCCGGCTGGGCGAGTCGCTGGGCGGCAGCACCGCCCACATGGACGAGGCATTCCTGACCGCACCCTTCTACCCGCCCGCCTCCCTGGTCACCGGCGTCGTGGTGAACCGGCTCGGCGAGCGGTTCGTGGCCGAGGACTCCTACCACTCCCGCACCTCGGGGTTCGTGATGGACCAGCCGGGGGCGGCGGCGTACGTCGTCGTCGACTCCGCGCACATCGAGCACCCGACCTTCCCCCTGGCTCCGTTCATCGACGGGTGGGAGACCATCGCGGAGATGGAGGAGGGCCTCGGCCTCCCCTCCGGCTCCCTGGAGCGGACCCTGGCCCGCTACAACAGCCACGCCGCCCGGGGCGAGGACCCCGACTTCCACAAGCACCCCGACTGGCTCGAGCCGCAGGACCACGGGCCGTGGGGTGCCTACGACCTCACCCTCGGGACGGCCCTGTACGCCGGGTTCACCCTCGGCGGCCTGGCCACCGACGTCGACGGGCGGGTGCGCACGCCCGGCGGCGACGTCGTGCCCGGGCTGTACGCCGCGGGGGCCTGCGCGTCGAACATCGCCCAGGACGCGAAGGGCTACGCCTCCGGGACCCAGCTCGGGGAGGGGTCGTTCTTCGGGCGGCGGGCCGGGGTCCACGCCGCCGGCCTCTGACACACTCGCCTCCATGACCGACCGCTGGCAGATCGCCTCCCGGGCCGCGGTGCCCCCGTTCCACGTGATGGACCTGCTCGCCGCTGCAGCCGACCGGCAACGGACCCACGGGGACCTGGTGAACCTGGTCGCCGGCCAGCCCAGCACCGGCGCCCCGGAGCCGGTCCGGGACGAGGCGGTCCGGCTGCTCGGCAGCGGAGACCCCATGGGCTACACCGTCGCGCGCGGGATCCCCGAGCTGCGCGAGGCGATCGCCGGATACCACCGGCGCGCCCACGGCATCGAGGTCTCCCCGGACGACGTGGTCGTGACCACGGGCTCCAGCGGCGGGTTCCTGCTGGCCTTCCTCGCTGCCTTCGAGGCCGGCGACGAGGTGGCGATGGCCCGGCCGGGTTACGCCTGCTACCGCAACGTGCTCGAAGCCCTCGGCTGCCGGGTGGTCGAGCTGCCGTGCGGCCCGGAGACCCGCTTCCAGCCCACCGTGGAGCAGCTGGAGGGCCTGCGTGACCAGGGGCACGACCTGAAGGGCCTGGTGGTGGCCAGCCCGGCCAACCCGACCGGGACGATGCTGCTGCCCGAGGAGCTCGAGGCGCTCGCCCGCTGGTGCGAGGAGCACCACGTGCAGCTGATCAGTGACGAGATCTACCACGGCATCGAGTACGCCACGCCGCACCTGGCCCGCTCGGCCTGGGAGACCAGCCGGGAGGCCGTGTTCTTCGACAGCTTCTCGAAGTACTTCTCCATGACCGGCTGGCGACTCGGCTGGATGCTGGTCCCGCAGCGGCTGCGCCGGGCCGTCGAGATCCTGGCCGGCAACTTCACCATCTGCCCGCCGGCCCTCGCCCAGCAGGCCGCGATCGCCGCGTTCACCGAGACGTCGTACGCCGAGCTGGACGGCCACGTCGCCCGGTACGCCGACAACCGCCGGGTCCTGCTGGAGGGGCTCCCCCGGCTCGGGATCGACCGGCTGGCGCCCGCCGACGGGGCGTTCTACGCCTGGGCCGACATCGGGCACCTGACCGACGACTCGATGCGGTGGTGCCTGGACCTGCTGGAGCGCACCGGCGTCGCGGTGACCCCCGGGGTGGACTTCGACACCCTCGCCGGCGACCGGTTCGTGCGGTTCAGCTTCGCCGGCCCACGCAGCGACGTCGACGAGGCCCTGGACCGGTTGTCCACAGTGCTGCGCGGCTGACCTTTCCCCAGCGGGGCTGTGCGGTCACGCTTCCCTCATCCGATGGTGAGGAGGCGAGCGCCGTGGATGGCGATCCCGACCGGATCCGGGGGCTGGCCCACCGGGTCGAGCGCCTGGCCGACGAGCTGCGCGACCAGGCCGCCGCCCTGGGCGCCGCCGCCCGCGACGTCCCCTGGCGGGGGGAGGCGGCCGAGGCGATGCGTCGCCAGTGCCACCGCCAGCTCGCGTCCCTGTACCGCTGCGCCGCCGCGCACGACCGCGCCGCCGCCGCCCTCCACCGCCACGCCGACGACGTCGCCGCCCGGCGGGATGCGCTCGCCCAGGTGGTGCCGTGACCGGCGAGGTGGCGGTGACTGGCGGCTCCCACGGGCTGGCGGCGTCCTACGCCGGGATCCTCGACCTGGCCGCCACCTTCGATGCCGTCGGGGACCGGTTGCGGGCGGCCGCCACCGAGCTGCTGGGCGTCGTGACCGACGGCGGGTTGGCCGGTTCGGCGGTGCTCGCCCCCGGCTCGTACGTCGCGGCGCAGCGCGCGCTGGGTGACGCGCTGCTCGCCGGGGACGGGCTGGCCCGGCAGGCCCTGGCCTGGGAGGCGGGTGCCCGGGCGGCGCGTGCGGCGGTGGCGGCGCTGCAGGCGGCCGACCGGGCGGTGGTGGCGGCCCTGGACGGGGTGGACTACACCGCCGGTCGGGTCGTCGGCACGGCCCTGGCGGGGCCGCTGCTCGCCGGCGGGCTCGTGGTGGTCGGCGCCGTCGTCCTCGAGCGCCTCGGCGGCCCCGGCCCGCCGACCCCGCGCTGGACGCTCCCGCACCGGCCGGTCGCCCGACACCTCGTCAACGCCGCCGGCGGGCTGGTCGACGGTGTGCTCACCGCACCGCTCGGGCCGGCCGGCCTCCTCGTGCCGGCACGCCACCCCGGCGGAGCCGCCGTCGCCGGTCGCCTCGCGGACGCGTACGGCGCGCCCGGGGAGCCCGTGGTCCGCCCGGTCTCGTCGACGCGGGCGAGGCCGGCGTCCGACCTGCCCGGTCTGCTCCGGCAGCTCGACCACGCACGGGTGGCCGAGGAGCAGCAGGACCGGGACGGCACGGTCACCATCGACACCATCACCGACGAGCACGGCCGCCGCAGCCACGTGGTGCACCTGCCGGGCACGGACGACATGGGGACGCTCCCGTGGACGGGGGACGAGCGGGCCCGGGACATGCGCGGCAACCTCGCCATGCTCGCCGGGGAGGACTCCACCTTCTCCGAGGGTGTCGTCGACGTGCTGGACCGCGCCGGCCTCACCCCCGAGGACCGGGTGATGCTGGTGGGCCACTCCCAGGGTGGCATGACCGCCCTGCACCTGGCCTCGGCCGAGCACGGCCTCGACGTCGAGCACGTGGTCACCGCCGGGGCGCCGGCCGCCCGGGCGGACCCGGCGTCCGGCACCCGGGTGCTGTCGCTGGAGCACGCCGCCGATGCCGTGCCGCTCCTCGACGGGTCCGACAACCCCGACACCGTGGCCCACGTGACGGTGCGCTTCGACCACCCCGCGAACGGCCTCGTCGCCGCCCACGCGCTGCCGGCCCACGTCGCCGGCGCCGAGTCGGCGGTCGCGTCGGGCCACCCCTCGCTGGTCGACCGGGTCGACCGGATGCGCGAGGACGGGTTCCTCGCCGACCCGGACGAGGCGCAGGTGCGCCGCCAGGTCTGGCAGGTGTCCCGCGCGCCGTGACCGACCCCTCGCCCGGCTCCCCGCGACTACACGGCACCCACGTCGCCCTCGGTCGCTCGCTCGTACCTCGCTCGGCTCCCTCAGAC
>CAZRKV010000026.1:12390-16051 GCA_964600305.1 uncultured Nocardioides sp.
TCGCCCTCGGTCGCTCGCTCGTACCTCGCTCGGCTCCCTCAGACGAGGTCGTGCACGAACTCGCCCAGCTGCACCAGGTTGCGGCACTCCACCATCGGCACGAGGGCGCCGTACCGGTGCGCGGCGGAGTCGCCGGTGCCCCAGTGGCGAGGATGCTCGGGGTTGAGCCACCACGCGTGCCGGACCTCGTCGACCATCCCCTGCACCACCGGGAGGGCGAGGTCGCTGTGGTTCGAGCGGGCGTCGCCGAGCACCAGCAGCGACGTCCGCGGACCGAGCGCATCGGCGTGCTGGTCCACGAACGTCGTGAACGCGCGGCCGTAGTTGGTCCGCCCCCACAGCGCGGCCTGCCGGGTGCTGGCAGCGAGGTCGGCGAGCACGTCGGCCGGGTCGGCGCCCGGCCGGAACGACGAGGTCACCTCGACCACGTGGTCGACGAAGGTGAAGGCCCGCACCTTGGTGAACATCTCCCGCAGCGTGAACACCAGCAGCAGCGTGAACTGGGCGAAGCTGGCGACCGAGCCGCTCACGTCGCAGAGCACGACCAGGTCGTTGCGGTGCGGCCGCTGGGGCCGGTGGTGCACCTGCAGCGGCACCCCACCCGTGGCGATCGAGGCCCGCACCGTGCGGCGGAAGTCGACCGGACCCCGACGGCGAGCGTGCTGCTCCCGGGTCAGTCGCGTGGCCAACCGACGCGCGAGCGGCTGGATCTCGCGGCGCATCGCGGCCACCTCGTCCCGGCGGGCACTGGTGAAGTCCAGCCGGTCGATCGCCGGCCGCACCGCCACGTCGGCCATGTGGGTGGGGCCCTTCTCCTCCGCGATCCGACGCCGCGCGTCCGCCTCGACCCGGCGGGCGAAGCCCCCGATCCGGCGCCCGGCCGCCCGGTGCGCGTCGTTCTCGGACAGCCCGCCCTGCTGCAGCGCAGCCACCAGGCGGGCCGTCAGGTCGTCGGGGGCGACTCGGTTCAGCGCCTGGTACGCCGACCACGAGGACAGCCCCTGCCCGCGCCCCGGGAGGGACCCGAAGCGTCCCACCGCCTCGGCCGCGAGCTCGGCCAGGTCGGGGTCGGTCTCCCCCGCCATCGCCTCGAGCAGGTGTTCGCGGAACCGGGTGAGCGCCTCCGCGTTGTCGCGGCGCACCGGGTCCTCCCCGGCCCGTTCCTGCCCCGCCACGCCGTCGCCGACCAGCGGTGGGAAGTAGAGGTCGAAGATCGCGTCGAAGGTCGGCCGTTGCGGGGCCCGCTTGACCAGGGTTGCGGCGTACGCCGTCCGCACGGTCTCGCGCTGGTCCCACCCGATCGACCCGACCGCCCGGACGGCGTCCAGGCCCTCCGCGAGCGAGACGGGGAGTCCCGCCGCGCGGAGCGCCTCGAGGAAGCCGATGTGGCGGTCGAGGAGGGGCACGTCAGCCCGCGGGCACGATCACGACCGGGACCTCGGCGTGGTGCAGGACACCGCGGGCCACGGAACCGAGGGTGAAGCCGGACCAGCGCTCCTTGGCGTCGCGACCCAGGACCAGCAGCTGGGCCTGCTCGGCACGGTCGCTGATGAGGTGCACCGGGTGCCCCAGCTCCTGGTCCACCTGCACCTCGACGTCGGGGTGCCCCTGCCCGATCCGGGCGACGTAGGCCTCGAGCGACTTCCTGCAGTCCTGCTGCCACTCCACGTAGTAGTCGACCGCGACGCCGGCCTCCCCCACCAGGAGCGGGTGGGGCTGCCAGCCCTGGAGCACCTGGAGACCGACACCGCGCTGCTCGGCCTCGGTGAATGCGCGCTCGAGGGCCTGGTCGTGCTCCTTGTCCAGGTCCATGCCGACCAGGACCGGGCGGGCGGCGGCCGCTTCGGGGTCCCACCCGTCGGGGATGACGAACACCGGCACGGGGCAGCGGCCGGCCACCGCGATCGAGGTGGAGCCGATCAGCACCCGTCGCAGCGCTCCCAGCCCGCGCTTGCCGACCACGACGGCGTCATGGCTCTCGGCCAGGTCGAGGATGACCCGCACCGAGTGGCCGTGGTGGACCTCGGCGACGACCCGGTCCGCACCGAGCCGCGCGCCGGCGGCCTCGACCGCACGGTCGGCCACGGGCTGGACGAAGTCGGTCTCGGGGGCGCCCGGGGGATAGGGGCCCGCGACCTGCCAGGGCTCGGCCGCCACGGCGACGGTCAGGGACGCCCCGGTGCGTTCGGCCTCGCGGATCGCCCAGTCGAGCGCGGCCCGGTTGGCCTCGGAGCCGTCAACGGCGACGAGCAGCTTCTTCATGTTTCCTCCCGGTTGTTCGCAGTTCCCGCACCGCCCGTTCGTGGTCCGATGCGTGCTTGAGGACGGCGGTCAGGGTGGTGGCGACGGCTCCCTCGTCGAGGTCGTCGATCTCGAGCGCGACGAGGGTGCGAGCCCAGTCGACGGACTCGGCGATCGACGGGGCCTTCTTCAGCTCCAGCTCCCGCAGCCGCCCCACGGTCTCGACGAGCTGGGTCGCGAGCCGCGCGTCGAGGTCGGGGACCCGCGAGGTGAGGATCTCCCGCTCCCGCTCGGCGTCGGGGTAGTCCAGGTGGAGGTAGAGGCAGCGTCGCTTCAGCGCCTCGGAGAGCTCACGGGTCGCGTTGGAAGTGAGCACGACGAAGGGGCGGCGTACGGCAGTCACCGTCCCGAGCTCGGGGATGGTGACCTGGTAGTCCGAGAGCACCTCGAGGAGCAGGCCCTCCACCTCGACGTCGGTCTGGTCGACCTCGTCGACCAGCCGGACCGTGCGGCCCTCGCGCCGGATCGCGGTGAGCAGGGGACGGGTCAGGAGGAAGTCGTCGGTGAAGATGTCGTCGTGGGTCGTCGCCCAGTCGGCGGCACCCCCGGGCTCGGTGCCGGCGGCCTGGATGCGCAGCAGCTGCTTCTTGTAGTTCCACTCGTACAGTGCCCGGGCCTCGTCGAGGCCCTCGTAGCACTGCAGCCGGACCAGCTCGGCCCCACTGGCCCGGGCGACGGCCTTGGCCAGCTCGGTCTTGCCGACCCCGGCCGGGCCCTCGACCAGCAACGGCTTCTCCAGCGCGCCGGCGAGGTAGGCGGTGGTGGCCGTCGGTTCGTCGGCGAGGTAGCCGGCCTCACCCAGCGATGTGGCGGCCTGCTGCGGACTCGAGAACCAGGGCACACCTCGAGCATAGGGTGGAAACAGGCCACGCGTGTGGCCCGTGCGATCCAGGGAGGCGAACATGGAGGAACCGGTCGAGCTGGACCGCCAGCACTGCGAGGACCTGCTCGCCGGTGGTGTCATCGGTCGCCTCGGTTACACCACCGACGACGGCCCGCGGATCGTCCCGGTCAACTACTCCGTCGTCGACGGAGCGGTCGTGCTCCGCACGGCGCCGTACACCGAGTCGGCACGGTGGGCGCGGGACGCGCGGGTGGCCTTCGAGATCGACCACTTCGACCACGACCGGAAGCAGGGCTGGAGCGTGCTGGCGACCGGCCCCTGCGAGGCCGTCGAGGACCCCGACGAGATCGAGCGCATCCGGCAGGCGTGGGCCCCCCGCCCGTGGGCGGGGGGCGTGCGGCCCCTGCACCTGCGGATGCAGCCGGACCGGCTGACCGGTCGCCGGGTCGGCAGCGACTGGACGTGGCACAGCGAGATGCCGCACCGGCGACAGGTCTAGCTCAGCAGGTCTGGCTC
>CAZRKV010000027.1:0-16014 GCA_964600305.1 uncultured Nocardioides sp.
TGCTGAAGCCGGTGACGAAGAGCCAGATCAGCAGCAGCACCACGATCACGGGGATCGTCCACTGGTCGAGGTCGCGGATGAAGGACAGGTGGCGCGAGGCCGGCGTCTGGCCGCGGTCGTCCTCGAGCCACGGCGAGAGGGCCAGGCCGCCGAAGACGAGGGCGATCACCGTCTGCCCGATCATCTTGGCCTTGCTGCGCAGCCCCAGGCTGCGCTGCTTGTAGATCTTGATGAAGTCGTCCAGGAAGCCGACCAGGCCCAGGCCCACGAACAGGAACAGCAGCAGCAGCGCCGAGGCGGAGGGGGCCGAGCCGGTCGTCAGCTTCGCCAGTGCGTAGCCGACCACCGAGGCGATGATGACGACGATGCCGCCCATCGTGGGCGTGCCCCGCTTGGTGTGGTGGGTCGTGGGCCCGTCGTCCCGGATCTCCTGCCCGTAGCCCCGGCTGGTCAGGATCCGGATCGCGTACCGGGTCCCGATCAGGGAGATGAGCAGGGAGAGACCCCCTCCGAGCAGGATCGCTCTCATCGGTCGTCCACACCTTCCTCTCCCGGTCCGGCCAACGCGTCGGCGAGGTGCTCGAGTGCGATCCCGCGCGAGGCCTTGACCAGGACCACGTCGCCGACCGAGACATTCTCACGTACCCACGTCGTGGCCTCCTCCCGGCCCGGACGGTGGACGGCCTCCCCGCCCCACCCGGCGGCGCGGGCGGCCCCCTCGGCCATCCGCTCCCCGGCCTCGCCCACCAGGACCAGGACGTCGACCCCGGCCGCGGCGGCGTACTCCCCCACCGCGCGGTGGGCCTCGTCGGCCCCGGCCCCCAGCTCCTTCATCTCGCCGAGCACCGCCACGGTGCGGGCTCCCCGCCGCTGCCCGAGCACGACCAGGGTGTCCAGGGCCGCCCGCATCGACTCGGGGTTGGCGTTGTAGGCGTCGTTGACGACCAGCGTGCCGTCCGGGCGCTCGTGGAGCGCCATCCGCCACGGGGATGCGGCGCTGGCGGCGGACAGGGCCTCGGCCACGCGGTCGAGACCGACCCCGAGCGCCCGGGCCGCGGTCGCGGCCGCCAGGGCGTTGTCGACCTGGTGCCCACCGGTGAGGCGGAGCCGTACCGGCGCCGTGCGTCCGTCCTCGGTGAGGAGGAAGCGGGCCCGGCCCAGGGCGTCCAGCTCCACCTGGGTGGCCGTGACGTCGGCCGGGCCGGCCTCGCCACGCCCGAAGGTGCGCACGGTTGCCGTGGTGCGGCCGGCCATGCCGACCACCAGCGGGTCGTCGGCGTTGAGCACCGCCACCCCGTTGCCGGGGAGACCCTCCACCAGCTCCCCCTTGGCCCGGGCGATGGCCTCCCGGGACCCGAACTCACCGAGGTGGGCGGTCCCCACGTTGAGCACCACCCCGACGTGCGGGGTCGCGATCCGGCACAGGTGGGCGATGTGCCCCACTCCCCGCGCCCCCATCTCGACGACCAGGTGGCGGGTGCCGGGTCCGGCCCGCAGCACCGTGAGCGGCACCCCGATCTCGTTGTTGAGGTTGCCGGCGGTGGCCACCGTCGGCCCGTCCGCGCCCAGCACCTCGGCCAGGTAGTCCTTGGTGCCGGTCTTGCCCTGGGAGCCGGTCAGGGCGACGACGCGGGTCCCGCCGGCGCGCAGCACGTCCACGACGTGGCGGGCCAGCCGACCGAGCGCCTCGACCGGGTCGTCGACGACCACCGTCGGTACGCCGGTGGGCCGGGCACCGAGGACCAGGGCCGCCCCGGCCGCGACGGCCGCGGCGGCGTACTCGTGGCCGTCGACACGCTCCCCGGCGATGGCCACGAACAGTCCGCCGGGCTCGACGGACCGGCTGTCGACGGTGGCCGGGCCGACGACCTCACCGTCGGCGGGCACGTCGTGGAGCCGCCCGCCGACGACCTCGGCGAGCGCGACGAACGACATCGGGATCACGGCAGCTCCTCGCGCACCACGGTCCGGTCGTCGAAGGGGTGCACGACGCCGGCCACCTCCTGCCCGGTCTCGTGCCCCTTGCCGGCGACGAGCACGATGTCGCCCGGACCTGCCTCGGCCAGGGCGAGCCGGATCGCCTCCCGGCGGCCCCCGCACTCCACGACGCGGGCGGGGCCGCTGGCCCCCTCGAGCAGCTCCCGCCGGATGGCCGCCGGATCCTCGCTGCGCGGGTTGTCGTCGGTGACGACGAAGACGTCGGCGAGGCGCGCCGCCACCTCGGCCATGAGTGGCCGCTTGCCCGGGTCCCGGTCGCCCCCGGCGCCCAGGACGATGATGAGCCGCCCGTCGGTCAGGGGTCGGAGGGTCCGCAGGATCGCGGCCACGGCGTCGGGCTTGTGGGCGTAGTCGACCACCACCGTGAAGTCCCGGTCGACCTCGACCCGCTCCAGCCGGCCGGGTACGCCGCCCCCCTCGGCCGTGCCGGCCGCCACCAGCGCCGCGTCCAGGCCGGCCTCGGCGGCCGAGGCGACCGCGGCCAGGGCGTTGGAGACGTTGAAGTCTCCGGGCAGGGGCACCGCGACGGGGACCGCCGTCCCCCCGGGCCCCACGGCGGTGAACCGGGAGCCGTCCGGTCGGAGCTCGACGTCGGCGGCCCGCCAGTCGGCCTCCCGCCCCTCGATCGAGTAGGTGCGGACCGGGATCGCCACCTCCCCGGCCAGTCGCCGCCCGTGCTCGTCGTCGACGTTCACCAGGGCCACCCCGGCCCGCTGCGGGGTGAACAGGCTCGCCTTGGCGGCGTAGTAGTCCTCCAGGTCGGCGTGGAAGTCGAGGTGGTCGCGGCCCAGGTTGGTGAACACGGCGACGTCGAAGAGGATGCCGGCCACCCGGCCCATCACCAGCGCGTGGCTGGAGACCTCCATCACGCAGGTCTCCACGCCCCGCTCCACCATCAGCGCGAAGAGGGCGTGCAGCTCGGGAGCCTCCGGGGTCGTGAGGCGCGTCGGGATCTCCTCCCCCAGCACCCGGGTGCCGTTCGTCCCCACCACCGCGGCCGGCGACCCCTGGGCCTCCAGCGCCCCCTCCAGCAGCCGCGTGGTCGTGGTCTTGCCCTGGGTGCCGGTCACCCCGATGGTCCGCAGCCGCCGGCTCGGGTCGCCGTACACCTCGCGGGAGGTGGTGCCCAGCCACGACCGCGGGTCCGGGACGACGAGGACCGGGGTGTCGGCCGGCAGCCGCGCCGCCCCGACCTCGTCGGTGAACACCGCGGAGGCGCCCAGGGCCACGGCCTCCCCGGCGAAGTCGGCCCCGTGTGCCCGGGCCCCCGGCAGGCCGGCGTACAGGTCACCGGGCAGCACGTGGGTGGAGGCGAGGGTGAAGCCGGTGACCTCGGTCAGCTCGTCGCCCCGCACGTGCACACCCACCCCCTCCGCGACGAGCCGGTCGGCGATCCGGCGCAGGGTGACCGGCCGGACCGAGCGGGGGCGGGAGGCCAGCAACACCTCGCGCGCACTTCTCGCAGTCACAGGATCCACGCGGCGAGGCTATCGGCCGCCGTCCGGGCCACCGGCGTCACCACGCGACGGGCAGGTCCGGGGCGCGCGCGCCGGTCGGTGGGACGGAGTACTTGTTCAGCAGGTGCCCCATGATCCGTGCGAAGGCCGGCCCGGCCACCGAGCCGCCCCCACCACCGTTGCGCGGGTTCTGCACCACGACGTAGACGGTGAACCGCGGGTCGTCGGCCGGGGCGAACCCCGCGAAGGAGACCGTGAAGGTCCCGTCGTAGCAGCCGCAGTCCTCGCCCACCCGCTGGGCGGTCCCGGTCTTGCCGGCCACCCGGTACCCGGGCACCTGCGCGGCGGCCGCGACGCCGTCCTCGGGGTCGAGCACCTTCTCCATCATCGCCGCGGTACGGCGGGCCGCGCGTGGGTCGACCACGCGCTCGGCCCCGGCAGCCGCCGTACCCACGAGCCCGCCGTCGTCGGCCCGGGCGCTGCCCCGGACCAGGCTCGGGTCGATCCGCACGCCGTCGTTGGCGATGGTGTTGATGGCGGAGGTCATCTGCATCGCGTTGACCGAGACGCCCTGGCCGAACGCGATCGTGTCCTGGGTCAGCTGGGACCAGGTGGAGGCGTCCGGCAGCAGGCCGGCGCTCTCGCCACGCACGCCGAGGCCGGTGCGGCGGCCGAGGCCGAACCGGTCGAGGTAGTCGTGCAGCTGGGTGGGCTCGAACTCGTCGGCGGCCAGCACGGTGCCGATGTTCGAGGACTTCGACAGCACGCCGGTCATGGTCAGGCCGATCCGCCCGTGGTCCCAGTGGTCGTTGATCACGCGGTCCGCGCGCTCGAGCTGGGAGGGCACCCGGATCCGGGTCCGGGGGGTCACCTCGCCGGCGTCCAGGAGGGCGGCCACCGTCAGCGCCTTCTGCACCGACCCCGGCTCGTAGACGTCGCTCATCGCGCGCGACCCCAGGTGCGCGTCCGGCACGTCCAGGGGCGCGTTGGCGTCGAAGGTGGGGTGGTCGGCCAGGGCCAGCACCTCGCCGGTACGGCTGTCCATGGCCACGGCGACGCCGGACTCGCCGTTGGCCTTGCGGACCGTGCTGCGCAGCACCCGCTGGACGTACCACTGCACGTCCCGGTCGATCGTCAGTCGGAGGTCCTCGCCGTCCTCGGGCTCGACGATCGTGTTCTCCCCGAGCGGGATCCGGTTGCCGCCCCCGACCTCGTAGCGTGCCGACCCGTCCGTGCCGGACAGCAGCCCGTCGAAGGTGAGCTCGAGGCCGGCCAACGGCTCCCCGTCGGCTCCCATGAAGCCGACCAGGTTGGCCGCGACGTCGTCGGCCGGGTAGTCGCGCACCGGGTCCTCGCGGGTCGTGATGCCGCGGAATCCGAGCTCGTCGACCTCCTCGACCACCTCCTCGGCGGTCGAGGCGGGCACCCGGCGGGCGAGGTAGCGGAAGCGCGTGTCGTCCTGGCGCAACCGCTCCAGGGTGCGGAAGTAGTCGATGTCGAGGCGGTTCGACAACAGCTCGGCGAGCTCGGGGGCCCGTTCGTCCGACGTCATGGTGGGGTCGGCGACGACCATCATGCCGTCGACCGAGTCGGCGAGGGGCTCGCCGTCACGGTCGACGATCCGTCCCCGCTCCGCCGGGAGGGTCACCTCGACGACCCCTTCGGCCGCAGCCATCGCGGCGTAGGAGTTCGGGTCGATGCCCTGCAGCTGCACCAGCCTCGCCCCGAACACCGAGAGCACCATCGCGATCAGGATGAACCCGAAGCGCAACCGGAACATCGCCGACCCGCGTCGCATGTCAGTCCGTTCGACCGCTCGGTGCCCGTCCGGCACGGGAACGGCGGTCCGTGTCGCGGACGACCTCGATCACGCGGGGTCGCGGGGTGAGGACACCGGGCTTGGGTGGTGGGGTCGGCTCGATGCGGAGGCCGTCCTCCCCGGTGGCGGGGCGCGGCTGGCCGCGCACCTTCCCGGTCGCGAGGTCGAGGAAGGCCGGGTTCGTCGCCGGGACCATGCCCATCCGCTGGGCCCGCTCGGCCACGCGTTGCGGGTCGCGCAGGTCGGCCAGCTCCATCTCCAGGGTCTGCTGCCGGGCGTCGAGGGACCGGGCCTGCTGCTCCAGCGACGTGGCGGCGAAGGAGGCCTGCTGCATCGACGTGTTGAACAGGAGCAGTCCCACGACCCCACCCACGAGCAGCAGCGTCACCAGGGTCACGAACGGCACCCGCGGCGCGCGGGTCCGGATGCGGGGCACCACGCTGAGCCGCGCTCGCTGCACGGCTGCCTCGGCGATGCGGGGGACCCGTTGCCGGGCCGGTACTGGCGGACTGCTCATCACGCGACTCCCTTGTCTGTCGTGCCCCGGTCCGTCGTCCTCGCGCGGGTCCGTTCGACGGCTCGCAGCCGGACCGAGGCCGCGCGGGGGTTGGCGGCGACCTCTCCCTCGTCCGCCTTCTCCGCCCCGCGGGTGACCAGGCGGAGGGCCGGCTCGCTGCCGGCGGGCACGAACGGGAGGTCGTCGGGCACGGTGCTCGTGGTCACGGCGGCGAAGGCCCGCTTGACCAGCCGGTCCTCGAGCGAGTGGTAGGACTCCACGACCACCCGGCCACCGACCCGGATCGCCTCGATGGCGGCCGGGAGTGCCCGCCCCAGGGTCGCGAGCTCCTCGTTGACCTCCATCCGCAGCGCCTGGAAGGTCCGCTTGGCGGGATGTCCTCCGGTACGGCGGGCCGGGGCCGGGATCTCGGCGTAGAGCAGGTCGACCAGGCGACCGGAGGTCGAGAAGGGCTCCCGCTCCCGCTCCCGCACCACGGCCCGGGCGATCCTGCGGGCGAACCTCTCCTCGCCGTAGGTCCGCAGCACCCGGGTCAGCTCGTCGGCGGAGTAGGTGTTCAGCACGTCCGCGGCCGTGCGCCCGGTGGTGTTGTCCATGCGCATGTCCAGCGGGGCGTCCTCGCGGTAGCTGAACCCCCGCCCGGCCACGTCCAGCTGCATCGAGGAGACGCCGAGGTCGAACAGCACCGCGTCCACCTCGTCCAGGCCCGCCTCCTCCAGGATGCGGGGGAACTCGTCGTACACCGCGTGCACGGGGACGAACCGATCGCCGTACGGCGCGAGTCGACGCCCGGCGAGCCGCAGGGCCTCCGGGTCGCGGTCGACGCCGACCACCCGGGCCGCGGAGCATTCCTGGAGCACCGCCTCGGCGTGGCCGCCCAGGCCCAGGGTCGCGTCCACGAGGACCGCGTCGGGACCCTGGAGCGCCGGGGCCAGAAGCGCGACGACCCGGTCACGCAGGACCGGGACGTGGGCGGGCGGGGACTCCGGCACGACGGCCTAGCCCCCGATCCGGGTGACCAGGACGAGGCAGCAGGCCAGTCCGAGGGAGGCCGCGGCGGAGAAGGCCATGACCGCGGCGGCCTCGCGGACCCGGTGCCGCACCCTGCCCCGGGTGGCGGCGGATGCCGCTGGTGCACTGCTCATGGTCTCGACCCCACTGGTGGCAAACGGTTTGCTGGACTGTTGGACGGTGCGACTGCGTAGGACCAGGTCCCTGCCCGCTCCCCGGGAAGGGGAAGTCGCCCTCTGGAACCGGGGAAGGTGCCCCAGATGGCGCCAGGAGAGCGGGCACGAGACCTCGCCCTGCGCAGTCGCTGTTGAGTTGTGGTGCGGTGTGGTGGGGCTCAGATGCCGGGGAAGACCTCGTCACTGAGCTCGGAGAACTTCTGCTCCTGCTCCTCGGAGTACTCCTGCCAGGAAGTCGGGTCCCAGATCTCCACCCGGTTCATGGCCCCGATGACCATGACCTCCCTGCCCAGCGAGGCGTACTCCCGGAGCACCGTCGGGATGGTGATCCGTCCCTGCTTGTCCGGCACCTCCTGGGAGGCGGCGGCGAACAGCATGCGGACGTAGTCCCGGGTGCCCTTGTTGGTGACCGGCGCCTCACGGAGCCGGTCGGTCAGGCCGGCGAAGTCCGGGAGCGACCAGATGGTCAGGCATCGCTCCTGCCCTCGAGTGACCACGAGCCCCTCCGCCAATTCGTCCCTGAACTTCGCCGGGAGGAAGAGCCGACCCTTGTCGTCCAGCTTGGGCGTGTAGGTGCCGAAGAACATCGGCACCTCCGTCGGTCGGCCTATCCTCCACTGCGCTCCACTCTACGCCACTTTGCCCCACCGTCAACCATTTCTCGCGGTACGACGCGGCGTGGCGGGGGTCGGTGGGCTCCGTCCGGGCCCCGGATGGCCGCCGGGACCGCGGCCCGGAGCGGTGTGGAGCGACCGTGGAGCGCCGGTGGGGAGGAAAGTGGAGCGGAGCGGCGCGGCCCACCCAGTCGGCGACTACCGTGAACCTGTCGGGGACGAGCGTCGGAGGGACCGGGATGGACGGCAGTGGGTTCAGCGAGCTGGACCTCGTGGCCCGCGTCACCGATCGGGTCCGGGCGAGCATCGAGCGGGTGATCGAGGGCAAGCCCGACGTCGTCCGCTCCACGGTCGTGGTGCTGCTCGCCCAGGGCCACCTGCTGCTCGAGGACGTGCCGGGGGTGGGCAAGACGATGCTGGCCAAGGCCCTCGCGCGCAGCATCGACTCCTCGGTCCAGCGCATCCAGTTCACCCCGGACCTGCTCCCCTCCGACGTCACCGGGGTCTCGGTGTTCAACCAGGAGACCCACCAGTTCGAGTTCCGCCCCGGCGGGGTGTTCGCCAACATCGTGATCGGCGACGAGATCAACCGGGCCTCCCCCAAGACCCAGTCGGCGATGCTGGAGTGCATGGCCGAGCGACAGGTCACCGTGGACGGCACCACCTACTCCCTGGAGGCCCCGTTCATGGTGGTGGCCACCCAGAACCCGATCGAGATGGAGGGCACCTACGCCCTTCCGGAGGCGCAGCGCGACCGCTTCATGGCCCGGGTCTCGATGGGCTACCCGATGGCACCCGCCGAGCAGGCGATGCTGTCGGCCAGGTCCACGATCAGCCCGCTGGACGAGCTCGAGCCGGTCACCGACGGTGCGGAGGTCCGCAAGATCATCGACCTGGTGCGGCACGTGCACGTGGCCGAGGAGGTGCAGGCCTACGCCGTGGCGATCGCGGACGCCACCAGGAAGCACGCCGACCTGCGCCTGGGTGCCTCGCCGCGCGCCACCCTGCACCTGGTCGGTGCCGGCAAGGCACTGGCCGCCCTGGAGGGTCGCGACTACGTCCTGCCCGATGACCTCAACCAGCTCGCCCCGACGGTGCTCGCCCACCGGTTGCTGCTGACCGTCGAGGCGGCGATGGCCGGTCGCACCCCCGAGGAAGTGCTCGACTCGGTCCTACGCCGAGTCCCGGTACCCGGGAGCTGAGCCGTGCGCGAGGCGTTCGGCGCCCTCACCACCCGCGGACGTGGCTTCCTGGCCGGGGGCGTCACCGCGATCGTGTGCGGGATGATCCTCGGCGAGCACGATCTCGTCCGGATCGGCCTGCTGATCGCCCTGCTCCCGGTCGTCGCCGCAGGCTGGGCGGCACGCTCGCACCACCGGCTGCAGATGACCCGGGCCCTGGACACCGGCCAGACCGAGGTCAACCGCCCGGTGACCGTGCGGCTGCGGCTGACGAACCTGGGCAGGCGCACCCAGGCGCTGATGC
This sequence comes from uncultured Nocardioides sp., assembly GCA_964600305.1. GTDB lineage: Bacteria > Actinomycetota > Actinomycetes > Propionibacteriales > Nocardioidaceae > Nocardioides. The sequence continues at coordinate 9,078 of CAZRKV010000027.1, forward strand.
TCGAGGACCAGATCCCCTACGCGCTGGGCTCCCGTCCGCGCTTCCTGGTCGACCCGATCCCCGCCTCGGAGTCGGTGGAGGTCTCCTACCAGGTGCGCAGCGACATGCGGGGGAGCTACCGGGTCGGGCCGCTGCGGGTGCGGATCTGTGACCCGTTCGGGATGCTCGAACTGGAGCGCTCCTTCGCGCCGGTGGACCGCCTCGTGGTCACGCCACAGGTCGAGGATCTGCCGGTGATCAGCCTGCGGGGCAGCTGGTCGGGGTCCGGGGAGAGCAGGCCGAGGGTGTTCACCACCGGCAACGCCGCGGACGTGACGGTGCGCGAGTACCGCACCGGGGACGACCTGCGACGGGTGCACTGGCCCAGCAGCGCACACAGCGGGCAGCTGATGGTGCGCCGCGAGGAGCAGCCCTGGCAGTCGCGGTGCACCCTGCTGGTGGACAACCGCACCGGCTCGCACCGCGGACGCGGGCCCAGCTCGTCGCTGGAGGCCGCGGTACGGGCCTCGGCCTCCATCGCCCTGCACCTGGTCGAGCGCGGGTACGAGGTCCGCCTGGTCACCGCCACGGGCGAGGACCTGGTGCCCGGCCCGGGACCGGGCACCCCGGACGGCAGGAGGCTGTTGTCGGCCCTGGCCACGATGCCCGACTCCTCGGCGACCGCCCTGGCCACCGACTGGGTCGACGAGGACATGACGAACTGCCTGTTCCTGGCCGTGCTGGGCGCCGTCACCGATGCCGACCACGGGTTCTTCTCCCGGGTGGGCCGGCTCGGCGGACCGACGTACGGCGTGGTGCTGGACGTGGGCGAGTGGGCGAACGAGGGCTCCTCGGCCGCCACCGGCTGGCTCCAGTCGATCGGCTGGTACGCGACCACGATGGGGCCGCGGTCCGCACTGCGCCGTACCTGGCAGGGGCTGGACCGGTGAGCACCCGGATCCCGGCCCTGGTGTTCGGGCTGCTGGTGGTGCTCACCGAGTGGGTGGCACTGCTCAGCTGGAGCCCGCTGGTCACCGACGCCGGCCGCTTCCTGGTGCCGGCACTGGTCTCCGGGGTCCTGATCGCGCTCATCGGCACCTGGGCGCGCGGGGCCCGCCTGCCCCTCCCCCTGGTCCTCCTGCTCCAGGTGGTCGGGTGCGTGCTCTGGTTCGGCCTGCGGTTCTCCGGTGACGGGGTGCTCGGGCTGCTGCCCACGCCGGGCCACCTCGGCGGCCTGGTCGACATGGTCCAGCAGGGCTCGGCCACCATCAACAAGTACGCCTCCCCGGTGCCGGCCCGGTTCTCTGACGTGGCCGGCTTCCTGACCGTCAGCGGGACCGGCCTGATGCTGGTGGCCGACGTCCTCGGCTGTGGCCTGCGGCGCGCGCCCCTGGTGGGGCTTCCGGTCCTGCTGACCATGACCATCCCGATCAGCGTGCTCGTCGAGCCGATGTCACTGTGGGTGTTCGCCGCCACGGCGGCGGCCTTCCTGGCACTGCTGGCCTGGCAGAACCTGACCCGACTGCACGGCTGGGGACGGCAGGTCGGCGGTCCGCCCGGTGGCTCCGGCAACGGCAGCCTGGTGGCCACGAGCACCGGGGTGAGCGTCCTCGCCCTGGCCGGCGCCCTCGTGCTCACCCTCATCGTGCCCGTCGGCCACGGGCTCGACCTGCACGGCGCCGGGGGCAGCGGGCCCGGTGACCGGAACTCCCAGGTCACCGTGGTCAACCCGATCGTCAACCTGCGTCGGGACCTGCTGCACGAGACCCACACCAGCCTGCTCACCGCACGCACCAACGCCGCCAACGCGTCGTACCTGCGGCTGGCGGTGCTCGACGACTTCACCGGCACCCAGTGGCGGCCCTCGCCCCGGCAGCTGCCCTCGGGCAACACCCTGGACGCGCCGCTGCCCCGGGCCCCCGGCCTGAACGCGGGCATCCCCGGCGTGCAGACCGAGTGGGAGATCAAGCTCTCGCAGCACTTCCGGACCAACTGGCTGCCCACCCCCTACCCCGAGACCCGGGTGTACGTGCCCGGCGACTGGCGCTACGCCGCGAACACCCTGGACATCGTCAACGTCGGCAAGCCCGATGCCAGCCGAGGACTGAGCTACCGCGTCGACGCCTTCCAGCCCGCGTTCACCCCGCGCCTGCTGGAGGTCTCCTCCTTCGCCGCACCTCCCGAGATCCAGCAGCGGATGACCCGGCTGCCCCACGACATCCCGCCGGTGATCGGCCGGGTCGCCCACCGCGTCGTGCGTGGCTCCGACTCGGAGTACCAGGAGGCGGTGCGCCTGCAGGACTGGTTCCGCAGCAAGGGCGGCTTCACCTACTCGCTGGCGGCGGGCCCCGGCTCCGGGATGCAGCTGATCGCGAACTTCATCACCAAGGGCAAGGTGGGGTACTGCGAGCAGTTCGCCGCCGCGATGGCGATCATGGGCCGCACGCTGGGCATCCCCACCCGAGTGGTGGTGGGCTTCCTGCATCCTGAGAAGGTCGGCCACCACCTCTGGCACTACACCAGCGACAACCTGCACTCCTGGCCGGAGTTCTACTTCGGCGGGGTCGGCTGGGTCCGGTTCGAGCCCACTCCCGGCGTGCACACCGGGCAGGCCCCGCGGTACACCGACCCGCAGGCACGCCAGGCGGCCCCGCACCAGCCGGCGACCATCCCGATGCCCACCCCGACGGCATCCGCCAAGACGGTACAGCCCACCGAGCCGAAGGCGCGGCACCGTGACGGGGGCCCGGGAGGCCACGACTCGTGGTGGGCGGCACTGGGCGTGATCGTGGTGCTCCTCGGGCTCGCCGGCCTGCCCGGGCTGGTCCGCAGGCAGCGTCGACGCCGATGGCTGGACCCCGACCACCCTCCCTCCGAGTGTGTCCGGGGCGCCTGGTGGGAGCTGCGCGCCACCGCGGTCGACAACGGGGTGGGCTGGCTGGAGGGCCGCTCGCCACGGCAGACCCTCGCCAAGCTGCGCGAGCGGGTCACCGCGGACCCGGCCCTGGTCGCTGAGCTGGACTGGTTCACCGTCCAGGTGGAGAGGCACCGGTTCGCCGCGGACTTCGACCTGTCGGCCCAGGAGCGGGCGCGGGTACGCCGGGTGGTGGCGGACTGGTCACAGGCGATCCGGGAGAACGCCCCGGACCGGGCACGGCGGTGGGCACGGCTGTGGCCGCGGACGGTGTTCGAGGCCGCTCCGGACAACCGGCGTCAGCCCGAGCCGGCCGGGAGCGCGCGGTAGCGCCAGCCCGGCCGGGTGTTCAGTGTTCAGGAGGCGGCCCTGCGGAGCCTCAGAAGCCCTGCTGCCGGCGGCGTTGCCAGCGGGCCTCCATCCGGCGGACCAGCCCGCCGCCGGACCCGGGCCTGGGCCGTGACCTCGGCCGGTGCGGGCGGCGCTTCTGGCTGCGCCCGCCGTTGATGACGTGGAACCGGTGTCCCTGGCCGGACGCCGGGTGTGCCTCGTGGGGTGCTGCCTGGTCGGGCCGGGCGGGCGGTGGCGGCGCGTGCCGACCCCGCCAGGCGGTGAGCCCGATGGTGGCCGAGGCGAGCATCACCACGAAGCCGACGATGCCGACCCAGGTCATCTGGGCCATCGCACCCCCGAGGAGGATGGCCACACCACCGAGGAAGACGACCGCGGCGATCAGGGCACGCCAGCGGGCAACCCGTTCGAAGGGGCGGCCCTGCAGCGTGGAAGCGAACTTCGGGTCCTCCTGAGCAAGCGCCCTCTCCATCTGCTCGAGCAGACGCAGCTCCTCTTCGGAGAGCGGCACGACAGCCTCCATCGATCTTCACCGAGGAATTGTTTTCCTGCCCCCAGTCTAGGCTTGTGTGCCCAACGACGGTAGACGGGTTCGCAAATCGGTGTCCCCACGACCCGGGGAGCGGGTGCCGGTGCCGAGCAGGGAGGCGGGACGCACCATCTCGCTGCCGGACCGGCGCGCCACCCGGTCGGCGGCCCGGTCGACCTCCGCCCACCCGCGCTCCCGGGCGCCCAGCACCAGCTGATGCTGCACCCGCTCACGCGGCATCAGCCCCTCCACCCGCACCCCGACCAGGCGGACCCTGGCCCGTTGCAGGGCGAGCCGGTCGAACAGGGCGGCCGCGGTCCGGTGGATCTCGGTGGTGACGTCGGTGGCCTCGGGCAGGGTGCGCGAGCGGGTGATCGTCGTGAAGTCCGCGAACCGCACCCGCAGCGAGACCGTCCGGCCGGCGAGTCCGGCGGCCCGCAACCGTGCGGCGACGCGTCCGGAGAGCCGTAGCAGCTCGGTGAGGCACACCCTCCGGTCGTCGGTGTCCCGGTCGAAGGTCTCCTCCGCCCCGATGCTCCGGTCCGGCTCGTGGTCGCCACGGCGGGCGATCACCGCACGCCGGTCGGCGCCCCAGGCCAGCGCGTGCAGCCGGCTGCCGGTGGCCCCGCCGAGGACGCGCTGCAACGTCTCCACCGGGGTGTGCGCCAGATCCCCGACCCGCGCCAGGCCGAGCCGGTGCAGCTGCGCGCTGGTGCGCTCCCCCACTCCCCACAGCTGGGAGACGTCCAGCGGGTGCAGGAAGCCGGTGACCTCCGCCGGCGGGACCACCAGGATCCCGTCGGGCTTGGCGCGCCGGCTCGCCAGCTTGGCCACCGAGACCGAGGCGGCCACCCCGACCGAGCAGGTGATCCGCTGCTCGTCGACGACCTGGGCGCGGATCCGCTCCGCGATCGTGCGGGGACCGCCCAGCCGCTCGACGGCACCGGAGACGTCCAGGAACGCCTCGTCGAGGCTGAGCGACTCGACCAGCGGGGTCACCTGGCGGAAGATCTCCATCACCGAGGCGGAGACGCTCTCCAGCTCCCGGTGGTCGGGCGCCAGCACCACGGCCTGCGGGCACATCCTCCGGGCCCGGGTCATCGGCAGCGCGGAACGGATCCCGAAGGCGCGGGCCGGATAGTTCGCCGACAGCACCACGCCCCGGTGCCCTCCCCCCACGATCACCGGGACCGAGCGCAGGTCGGGCCGGTCCCGGGTCGCCACCGACGCGTAGAAGGCATCCATGTCCACGTGCAGGATGGGGCAGTCCGGCCGTCGCTCGCTCATCGAACCGCCCTCCCGGCCCGGCCGGTGACCGGGATCCGTGGGTCAGTGCCGGGCCAGCAGGTGCAGCTGCGCGGCCTGCGCCCGGTACTCCGGCCGGGTGGCCGTCGCCCGCTCGAGGGTGAGCAGTGCCGCGGCCGCACCCGGCTCGAGGTCGAGCAGGGCGGAGGGCACCAGGTCGGCGAACACCCGGATCGCGTGCACGGCCTCAACGTCGTACCCCGCTCCCTCCAGCAGCGCCGTCGCCTCCTCGGCGGTGAACCGGCGCTCCTCCCCGGCGAGAGCCGCCCCGGAGTCGAGCAGCTCGAGGGCCTGGCCGAAGTGGCCGGACATCGCCCTGGCCAGGACCGCGGCGTGCCGCTGGCTGACCAGCAGGCTGAGGTGACCGCCCGGCCGCAGCACGCCGGCGATCTGCTCCAGCGCCGCTTCGGCGTCCTCGACGATGCCGAGCACACCGTGGCACAGCACCAGGTCGACGCTGTGGGCGGGCACCAGCGTGGCCACCTCGGAGAGGTCGCCCTGCTGCCCGGTGAGCTGCGCGGAGACCCCCTCCTCCTCGGCACGCCGGCCGGCAGCGGCCAGCGCGTCCGGGCTCGGGTCGATGACGGTGACCCGGTGGCCGAGCCCGGCGATCCGGACGGCCAGGCCCCCGGTGCCCCCGCCGATGTCGACGACCTCACGGGCGTCGGTGGCGAGCACCGGCTGCAACGCCTCCCAGACCACGGCCGTGCGGGCCGCGCTCCGGCGCTCGAGGGGGCGATCCATGCGCCGAACACTATCCCGCGCTCCCGGGGCTGCGGTGCCACAGCGCCCGTGCCGGGGGCCGCGCTGAACCGGGAGGGCGGACGTCGGCGTACGGCGACAGGGCGAACCCGCTGCTGTGCACCAGCACCCGGTGCCGAGCGGGCTCCTCGCCGCTCCCGGTGGCGGCGAGCTCCCGGTGCACGGCCGGCATCCCCTCCCGTCGCCACAGCGCGGCCAGCTCGGTCAGGTCCCACGCCCCGGTGGCCCGCAGCGAGACGCCGCGTCGGCCGGTGCGGCGTACCACCCCGGCCACCACCAGCAGCCAGCAGCCGAACACGGTTGCGGCGCAGTGCCCCTGCACGTCCTCGAAGAAGGTGGCGTCCACCGGCCCGGTGGTGTCGTCCAGGGTCAGGAAGACGACCCTCCGTCCGGACCTGATCGGCGGGGTCTGGGTGGCCACCTTGACCCCGGCCACGAGGATCTCCGCCCGGCTGCGCTGGTCGAGCAGCTCGGCGGAGCGGACCACGCCGAGGGCGTCCAGGAACCGGGAGTGGGAGCTCAGCACATGGTCGCTGGCGTCCAGGCCGAGCACCTCGAGCTCGGCGCGCACCCGCTCGGTCCCGTCCATCTCCGGCAGCCCGCTGGTGGGCCCTGAGGTATGTGGCAGGGCCTGCGGCAGGTCGAGGGCGAGCTGGACCGAGTCGGTCCCGCCCGTGCCGGACCGCAGCCCGCGCGCCCGCCTCGCGGTGTCCCGCTCCCCCGCCCGCCTGAGCCGGTCCAGGTCGGCGACGGCGAGCAGCAGGTCCCTGCGGGTGAGCCCGTGCAGTGCGTCGAAGGCACCGGTCAGCACCAGCCGCTCGACCACCGGCCGGGAGACCCGGGCGCGATGCCAGAAGTCGTCCAGGGACTGATAGCGGGAGCCCTCCCGGGCGGTGACGATCCTGGCCACCTCGGCCGCGCTGATCCCGCGCACGTCGTCCAGCGCCAGCCGGATGCCGTACCGGCCGTCGTGGCACTCGACCGCGTAGCCGGCCCGGCTGGCGTTGACGTCGAGGCCCAGCACCTCGATGCCCAGCTGCCTGGCGTCGTCGAGGATCAGCCGCTTGGGGTACATGCCGGGGTCGTGGGTGAGCACC
>CAZRKV010000028.1:0-15949 GCA_964600305.1 uncultured Nocardioides sp.
GCAACTTCGGTGCGAAGTCGATCGACGAGGTCAAGGCCAAGCTGGTCGAGATGGGGCTCTCCCTCAAGGACAGCGCCCCCGGCTTCGACCCGCAGGCCGCGCTGGCGGCGTACGGCGACGACGATGACGACGCCTTCGTCGAGGACGAGCAGTACTGAGCCTGCCGACCTCCATCCACCCCCTCTACTCCGGTACCTGACACGGCCGGGGAGAAACGGAAGACACGATGCCAACTCCCAAGAAGGGCAAGCGCCTCGGCGGCAGCCCGTCCCACCAGCGCCTGATGGTCGCGAACCTGGCCACCGCCCTGTTCGAGCACGGTGCGGTCACCACGACCGAGACCCGCGCCCGGGTGCTCCGCCCGGTCGCGGAGAAGCTGATCACCAAGGCGAAGAAGGGCGACCTGCACAACCGGCGCGAGGTGCTCAAGACGGTGCACGACAAGTCGGTGGTGCACCACCTGTTCACCGAGATCGCGCCGATGTTCGCCGAGCGGCCCGGCGGCTACACCCGGATCACGAAGCTCGGTCCGCGCAAGGGTGACAACGCCCCCATGGCCGTCATCGAGCTGGTGACCGAGGCCTACGAGCCGAAGCAGTCCGCCTCCTCCACGGCGGCGGCCCAGCCGGCTGCCCAGCCTGGTTCGCAGCCTGGTTCGCAGCCGCAGGCGACCGAGCCGCCCGAGGCCGAGGCCGAGGAGACCGCCCGGGCGGAGACCGCGGACGCGGCGCCGGCCGAGGTGGAGGCGACCGACGAGTCCGGCGAGGAGCAGGTCGTGGCGACCCAGCCGGCCGACGCCGAGACCGCCGAGGCCGAGTCGACCGACGCCGCGGAGGTCAAGGAGGACTGACTCCTCCACCACCGGACCACCGGAACGAGGGCCCGTCACCGACCAGGTGGCGGGCCCTCGGTCGTCCCCTGCGGTCAGTCCGCCCAGGTGCGCTCGACGAGTCGCGTCGCCTCCGCCCGCGTGAGGCCGAGGCGGCGGGTCGTGGCGACGTACTCCGCGGCGGCCGCCCGGGCCGCTCCGGACCCGGCGTCGACGGTGCTGGCGACGAAGGTGCCCCGCCGCCCCTCGGTGACCACCACGCCGTCGGCCTCGAGCTCGCGGTAGACGCGGGCGACGGTGTTCACCGCCAGGCCCAGCTCGGCCGCCAGGCCCCGGACGGTGGGCAGCCTGGTCCCGGCGGGGAGGTCACCGGAGGCGACCCGACCCGCGATCTGGGAGCGCAGCTGTTCGAACGGCGCGACATCGGAGTCGCGCTCGGGCGGGTCGACGTGCATGGCTCGACGATACGGCGGTGTCCGGGTGGCCCGCGGGTGCGGTAGACCTGTGGGATGCGCGAGGTGGCCCTGGTGATCGGCGAGGCGCTCGTGGACGTCCTGGACCGGGAGGGCGCCCCGGCCGTACGCCGCCCCGGGGGCAGCGCGGCCAACGTCGCCGTGGCGCTCGCCCGGCTCGGGCGCCCGACCGCGCTGGCGACGTGCTTCGCCGACGACCCCGACGGGGCCCTGCTCGCCGACCACCTCGGACGCGAGGGGGTCGTGCTCGCGGGGGACGCGCGCCGGGGGGAGCGGACCTCGGTGGCGGTCGCCACCATCGGTCGCGACGGGGCCGCGTCGTACCGGTTCGACGTGGACTGGCGCCCGGGGCCGGTGGCGCCGCCGGAGGGCACCACCCCGCGGGTCGTGCACGCCTGCTCCTACTCGGCGGTGCTCCCCCCGGGGGCGGCGGACGTGCTGGCGGCGCTCGACCGACTGCGCCGGGACGCCACGGTGAGCTACGACGTGAACCTGCGGTCGGCCGTCACCGGCACCGGCCCCGAGGTGGCGCGGCGCGTCGAGCAGGTCGCGGCCCTCTCCGACGTCGTGAAGGCCTCGGACGAGGACCTGGCGGCCCTCTACCCGGGCGTGCCGGTCGAGGAGGCCTGTCGGCGCCTCCGTCGGCTGGGTCCGGCAGCGGTGGTGCTCACGCGGGGTGCCGGGGGCGCGGTCGCCTGGACTCCGGAGGGAGTCGTGGAGGCGCCCGCGGCGCCGGCGGAGGTCGTCGACACCATCGGGGCCGGGGACACCTTCGCCGCCGCGCTGCTGGACGGGCTGTGGGGCAGCGGCGCCCTCAGGGGGTGGCTCGACCGGGTCCCGGCCCGCGTGTGGGCCGCGGCGCTCGCCCGAGCCACCCGGGCCGCGGCGATCACCGTCACGCGCGAGGGGGCCGACCCGCCCCGGTGGCGCGAGATCGGGGGCGACTGAGGGCGGACCGGCTCACGCCAGGCGTCCGCGCGCGGACGGGCCGACCCGGACGCCACCGAGGTCGGCCTGCTGCCCGGCCCGCCAGCCGTCCGCGAGGCCCCCACCGGAGAGGCGGCGTGGTCGCCCGGTGCGCAGGTGCGGGTAGCTCGCCATCATCGCCTCCTCGACCCGGGCCGACCGGTCGGCCAGCACCAGGCTCCCGGACGTGCCGGCGCGGGCGAACCGCTCCTCGGCGTCCGACCGGGCGCCCGCCTCGGCCTCGTGCAGCCTCCCGGCGACGGCGCGCCGGAAGCCGGCGAGCCACGAGCGACGGAAGGCGGCCACGTGCTCGCCGCGGGGCACGACGGTCCGGCCCAGCCCGGTGGCTGCCTGCACCAGCAGGCTGGTGTAGAGCACCTCGGTCCGGGCCAGGTCGGAGTCGTGCCCGAACAGGTGCATCGACACCTGCCGCCGACCGGGATCACGTCGGGTGCGGCGGACCGCCTGGCACCGCAGGGCGGCGGCCACGGCCGCCAGCAGGTCGGCCTTGTCCATGGCGTAGGGCGCCTCGACGCCCAGCACCAGGTCACCGACCGGGTCCCGCCCGGGGTCGGCGTGCGCGAGCAGCGCCCGGTCGATGCCGTACTCCGCGATCAGGGTCGTGGCCCGGGCCGTGTAGGACTCCGCCTCCTCGGGCGTGGCGGCCGGGTCCTCGGCCAGGGCGAGCAGCTTGCGGACCTTCGCCAGCATCCGGTCGTCGGTGTGCGCCATCGTGCCTCCATCCTCGTCGCGACCCCTCACCGGCGACCATGCCAGTGCCCGCCGACAGCGACGGGGCGCGGGGCCGATGTCCCCAGGCCCTACGATCGACCGGGTGCGGATCCGGGTGGACCTCGCCTACGACGGCGCCGACTTCTCCGGCTGGGCCTCCCAGCCCGGTTTGCGGACCGTCCAGGACACCCTGGAGCGGGCGCTGGGGACGGCGCTGCGCACCGAGCCGCCCCGGGTCACGTGCGCGGGGCGCACCGACGCCGGCGTGCACGCCCGCGGCCAGGTCGCCCACCTCGACGTCGCCGCCCGGGTGGTCGAGGCCTCGGCGGGCCGGTCCGCGGACCCGCCGGCGACGGCGCTGGTGCGTCGGCTCAACGGGATCCTGCCCGGCGACGTGCGCGTCCGGCGGGTCTCCGAGGCCCCGGAGGGGTTCGACGCCCGCTTCTCCGCGGTGTGGCGCCGCTACGCCTACCGCGTCGCCGACCGGCCCGACGGGCACGACCCGCTCCGGCGCGGCCACGTCCTGCCCTGGCCGCGCCCGCTGGACGAGGAGGTCATGAACCGGGCCGCCACCGTCCTGCTGGGCGAGCAGGACTTCGCCTCCTTCTGCAAGTGGCGCGAGGGCGCGACCACCGTGCGCACCCTGCTGGACCTGCGGTGGGAGCGGGTGGAGCCCGGGCTGCTCGTCGCGACCGTCCGGGCGGACGCCTTCTGCCACTCGATGGTCCGCTCGCTCGTGGGTGCCCTGCTGGCGGTGGGGGAGGGGCGGCGCACCCCGGCCTGGGTCGCCGAGGTCCTGGCGGCTCGCCGCAGGGACCCGGCGGTGGCGGTCGTCCGCGCCCACGGCCTGGTGCTGGAGGAGGTCGGCTACCCCGACGTCGAGGAGCTGGCCGCCCAGGCCGAGCGCGCGCGGCGGCGGCGTACCCTGCCCGGGGAGGTGGAGCCGTGAGCGAGCAGGACCGGGGGGACCACTACTTCACCGCCGACCCGGCCGCCCCCTTCCAGCGGACCCCCGTGCGGGTCACCGTGTGGGGCGAGCCGCTCGAGCTGGTCTCGGGCACCGGCGTCTACTCCCGGGGACGGCTCGATCCCGGCACCGCGGTGCTGCTGCGGTCCACCCGGCCCCCGGCCGGTGGCCGGGTCCTCGACCTCGGGTGCGGGTACGGCGTCATCGGGCTCGCGGTCGCCCGGCACGCACCGCGGGCTCGGGTCACCGGGGTGGACGTGAACGAGCGGGCGGTGCTGCTCGCGAACGAGAACGCCGCCGCCCTCGGCCTCGCCGACCGCTTCCGCGCGCTCACCCCGGACCGGGTCGACCCCGGGGCGACGTACGACGAGATCTGGTCGAACCCGCCGATCCGGATCGGCAAGGCCGCCCTCCACGACCTGCTGCTGACGTGGCTGCCCCGCCTGGCCCCGGAGGGTCGTGGCCTCCTGGTCGTGGGCAAGCACCTGGGGGCCGACTCGCTCCAGCGCTGGCTGGGCGAGCAGGGTTTCCCGACCACCCGGATCGCCAGTGCCAAGGGCTTCCGCGTCCTGGAGGTACGACGGGCATGACCTCGGTTGGCGTCCGTTCGGGCCGCTTCGTATCGTCTCCCTCGCCATGACCTCCCCCCAACCCGTGCCGCCCGCCCCGGTCCGTGCCCGCGCCTCCTGGTCCTACCGCCCCGAGCTGGACGGGCTGCGCACGTTCGCGGTGCTCGTCATCGTCTTCTTCCACGCCCAGGTGGCCGGCGCGAGCGCGAGCTTCATCGCCCTGGACCTGTTCTTCGTGCTCTCCGGCTTCCTGGTGACCAACGTGGTGCTGGCGGAGATCGACGTGAAGGGCAAGCTCCAGGTGGGCCGCTACTACGCGCGTCGGGTCCGGCGGCTGCTGCCCGCGGCCGTGGTCACGATCCTGGTCACCAGCGTCGTGTTCGTCATGGTCGCCTCCCAGCCCGAGCGGATCCAGGTGGTCCGGCAGGCCCAGGCGGCGCTGCTCTACCTGGCCAACTGGAAGTTCATCGCCGACGGCTCCGACTACTTCGCCGGCGACATCCGGGACTCGCCGTTCATGCACTTCTGGTCGCTGTCGGTCGAGGAGCAGTACTACATCGTCTTCCCGCTGCTCATCGTGCTGTGGCACCGCTGGGCACCGGGACGGGAACGGGTGCTCCTGGCCGTCCTCGGCGTGCTCATCGCCGCCTCCGTGACCTCCCAGGTGCTCTGGGGCCGGATCGACCCCACCTACGCCTACTTCGCCACCGACGCCCGGCTCTTCCAGCTCCTCGCCGGTGCCGCGTTGGCCGTCGCGCTCCGCGAGTTCGCCACCCGCCGTGACGAGTCCGGCGGCGTGACCTGGCCGGTGGTGGGCCAGGTCCTCGCGGTCTCGGGACTGGTGGGGTACGTCGTCTTCGGCACCGAGCTGGTCGCGATGTCGGCCTCGCACCGGAACCTGCTGGCCACCCTCCTCGCCGGGGCCCTGGTAGTCGGCATGTACGCCGCCCCCGGGGTGGGGCTGGCCCGGGTCTTCGCGCTGCCCTGGATGACCTACCTCGGCAAGATCTCCTACGGCATCTACCTCTGGCACTGGCCGACGATCATCGTGCTCGAGCGGCTCTTCGACGTGCGTCCGCTGGTCATCGCCCTGATGACGCACGTGCTGGCGATCGCGATGGCCGCGGCGTCGTACCAGCTGCTGGAGACCCCGATCCGGCGCAGCCGCTGGCTCGACCGCTTCCACTGGCAGTCGGTCGGTGCCGGGCTCACGGTGAGCGTGCTCGCGGCGCTGTTCGTGGTGGGGCCGATCCTGCACAGCCCCCGCACCCCGGTCACGATGGCCTCGGCGGCCACGACCGAGGAGCCGGTCGAGGCGGCGGTCACCGAGGAGGTGGTCGACCAGCTCGAGCAGCCGGTGCCCGGCGACCTCGACTTCGAGCAGATCGACGCCGACCGGGGCATGGAGTGGCAGTGGTGCACCCCGGACTCGGTCGAGGACTGCGTCCTGGCGGAGGGCGAGCCCGACGGGCAGCACATCGTCCTCGTCGGGGACAGCCACGCGCGGGTGGTGGAGCCGGCCGTGCGGAGCTTCGCCGAGGAGAACGGTCACCGGCTGTCGGTGAGCGTCACCTCCGGCTGCCCCTGGCAGGAGGGCCTGGTCAACGAGCGCGGGCCGCAACGGCATCGCGACAACTGCGCCGAGGCGCGGGAGGACTTCTACTCCGACACCCTGCCGGAGATGGAGCCGGACGTGGTGGTCCTCTCCTCGCTGGCCCGCAGCGACCGGGAGGCCTGGGGCGACGACCTGGTCCCCGCCGACGACAGCGGTGGCGGCTTCTACCGCATGCACCAGGACGCGGTCGACCGCACCCTGGACTCGATCGCCGACGCGGGGGCGCGCGCCGTCATCGTCCGGAGCATGCTGACCACCGCTGGGTACGACGGCGGGGACGACCCGCTCGACTGCCTCGCCCGGGCCGAGAAGCTGGCCGAGTGCACGGTCCCGTGGCCGCTCAACCGCCCCATGGTCGACGCCTTCCACATGTCCGCCGCGGTGGAGCGCCGCAACACCGCCACCATCGACGTCAACCCGGTGCTCTGCCCCGATGCTCCGCTGTGCTCGCCGATGCTGGACGGCACGGTCGTGTGGCGGGACCGCCAGCACTACAGCCGACAGGTGATCAGGGACGTGAGTCCGCAGATCCACCGGTTGCTGCGTCGTACCGGCTTCTTCTCCGGGTAGGTCGGCCGGCGCGGGGCCGGAGGTGTCGGCGCGCGTGCCGTGGGGCAGGCTGGGCCCCATGAGCCCTTCGCGCCTCGTCGTCATCGGTGCCGACGCCGCCGGCATGTCCGCCGCCCACCAGGCGACGCGCACCGCCCGCAGCACCGGTCGCGAGCTCGAGGTGGTGGTGCTGGAGGCGACCGGCCACACGTCCTACTCCGCCTGCGGGATCCCCTACTGGCTCGCCGGGGACGTCGCGGGGGCGTCCGACCTGGTCGCCCGCAGCGCCGAGGCCCACCGCGAGGCCGGCATCGACCTGCGGATGCACACCCGGGCGACCGCCATCGACGTCGACGCCCGCACGGTCACCGCGACCTGCGGTGAGCGCGAGGAGGTCATCGGGTACGACGAGCTGCTGATCGCCACGGGCGCGGGGCCGGTCGTGCCGGAATGGGCGCGGGGCCCCGACGGCGACACCCGGCCGGGCATCGGCGTGGTCAAGGACCTCGACGACGGGGCCGCCTGGCTGGACCGCTTCGCGGCCGCGCGGCGACGGGCCGGCACGCGCACCCCCCGGGTGGTGGTCGGGGGTGGTGGCTACATCGGCGTCGAGATGGCCGAGACGGCCCTGCGCCGCGGGTTCGACGTCACGCTCATGACCCGGCACACGGTGATGGGGAGCCTCGACCCGGACATGAGTCGCCGGGTGGTCGCGGGGATGGAGGCGGCCGGGGTCACGGTGATGGAGGGGGCCGAGATCGCCGGGGTCACCCTCGACGAGCAGGGCCACGTCGAGCAGGTCACCACCGCCGACGGGGGGTGCGTCGACTGCGACCTGATGGTGCTGGCCTTCGGGGTGGTCGCCCGCACCGGGCTCGCCGTCGAGGCCGGTCTCCCCACCGGGATCTCCGGGGCCCTCTGCGTCGACCCGGCCGGTCGCGTCGCCCCGTCGGTGTGGGGCGCCGGCGACTGCTGCGAGGTGGTGCACCGGATGACGGGGGACCAGTTCTTCGTCCCCCTGGGCACCCACGCCAACAAGCAGGGGCGTGCGGTCGGGACGAACCTCGGGGGCGGGTCGGCGGAGTTCCGCGGGGTGCTGGGCACCGCGATCACCCGCTTCGCCCACGAGGAGCACCACGTCGAGGTCTCCCGCACCGGCCTGAGCGAGTGGGAGGCGGCCGAGGCGGGGCTGGACGCGCTGGCGCTGGTGACCGACGGGACCACGGCCAGTGGCTACATGCCCGAGGCGGAACCGATCAGCATCAAGGTCGTGGCCGAGCGGGACACCCGGCGGCTGCTGGGGGTCCAGGTGGTCGGTGGGCCGGGGTCGGCCAAGCGGATCGACACCGCCGCGGCCGCGATGTGGATGGGCGCGACGGTCGACGACGTCGTGGACATGGACCTCTCCTACGCGCCCCCCTTCGCCACCGCGTGGGACATCCTGCAGATCGCCGTGCGCCGGGTCGCGGACCGCTTGCGGTGACCGGTTGTCGGCGGGGGTGAGGTGCGTCACAATCGGCGCACGGTCCGCGGCCGCGGGTCGGTGATCCACCGGGAGGGACCCCACCGTGCCACAGCCCCCAGCACCCACCTTCGTCGACGACCGACTGACCTGGTGGGCCGAGCACACACCCGATGCCGAGGCCTTCACCTAC
The DNA here is from genome assembly GCA_964600305.1 of uncultured Nocardioides sp. Classification (GTDB taxonomy): domain Bacteria; phylum Actinomycetota; class Actinomycetes; order Propionibacteriales; family Nocardioidaceae; genus Nocardioides. The sequence continues at coordinate 8,356 of CAZRKV010000028.1, forward strand.
CTCGACCGCCGGTGGAGCTTCGCCGAGTGGGACGACCGGGTACGCCGTGCTGCCGGCGGCCTGCGCGACCTGGGGGTCGGGCGCGGGGACGTGGTGGCCTTCCTGGACAAGAACCATCCCGCCTGCGTCGAGATCAGCCTGGCCGCCGCCTCGCAGGGGGCCGCGAACGCCATCATCAACTGGCGGTCGGCCGGCGACGAGATCGACTACGCCGTCAACGACAGCGGCGCCAGGGTGCTCTTCGTCGGGGCCGAGCTGGTGCCGACCGTGGACCAGGTGCGGGACCGGCTGACCGGGGTCGAGCGGATCATCGTGGTCACCCCCGACGGTGCCGAGGGGGACGAGTACGAAGCCTGGCTGGCCGCGGCGGAGCCCACGGTGCGGGACCCATCGGTGGAGCCCGAGGACGTCTGCCTGGTGATGTACTCCTCCGGCACGACCGGCCGGCCCAAGGGGATCATGCTGACCCACGCGAACCTGGTCGCGCACACGATCAACGCCCACGACGGCTGGGACTTCGAACCGGGTGACAAGTCGATGGTCTCCATGCCGCTGTTCCACGTCGGTGGGTCGTCGTACGTCATGTTCGGCATCCACGACGGCATCCCCAGCGTGATGACCCGGGAGCCGGACGCCGCCTCGCTGGCGGGGGCGATCATGCAGGGGGCCAACCGCACCTTCCTGGTGCCGGCCGTCCTGGCCCAGGTGCTCCAGTCGGGCGAGGACGCGATCAAGCTGTTCGGCCAGCTCAAGACCTACACCTACGGCGCCGCGCCGATGCCGCCGCCGCTCCTGCGCGCGGCGATGGAGGCGTGGCCCGACACCGACTTCATCCAAGTCTACGGCCTCACCGAGGTGTGCGGTGTGGCCACCCACCTGATGCCCGAGCACCACCGCGACCCGGGGCGGCCGGAGCGGCTGCTCTCGGCGGGGATCCCGGTGCCGGAGTGCGAGGTGCGCATCGTCGACCCCGCCACGCTGCAGGACGTGCCCACCGGTGAGCCGGGCGAGATCTGGCTGCGCACGCCCCAGCTGATGAAGGGATTCCTCAACCGGCCCGAGGAGACCGCTCGGGTGGTGGTCGAGGACGACTGGTTCCGGACCGGTGACATCGGCAAGGTCGACGAGGGTGGTTTCGTCTACGTCCAGGACCGGATCAAGGACATGATCATCAGCGGCGGGGAGAACATCTACTCGCCCGAGGTCGAGCGGGTGCTGGCCGAGCACCCGGCCCTGCTGGAGGTCGCCGTCGTCGGGGTCCCGGACGAGCGGTGGGGCGAGGTGGTCAAGGCCGTGGTCGCCCCCAAGCCCGGGCAGGAGGCCACCGAGCAGGAGATCATCGACTTCTGCCGGGAGCGCCTGGCGCGCTTCAAGTGCCCGGCCTCCGTCGACGTCGTCGAGGCGTTGCCCCGCAACCCCAGCGGCAAGATCCTCAAGCGCGACTTGCGGGAGGCCCACTGGCAGGGCCACGACTCGGCGATCGTCTGACCCGCCGAGGAGTCACTTCTTCCCCGCCCTCGGCCGGTGAGAGGTCAACTTCTCCCTGCGCGGGCGGGAAGAAGTGACCCCTCACCGCTCTGTGCGGGGGAGGAAGTGACTCCTCACCGGGTGACGCGGACGAGCCCGTGGGCGCCCCGCTCGGCGTCCGCCATCACGTGGGAGACGAAGGGATAGCTCCCGGGCTCGGGGAAGGTCAGCTCCACGAACCCGCCCTGGGCCGGGGCGAGGGCCAGGGCCTGGGCGCCACCGGGGGAGCCGCGGCGCAGCTGCCAGGCCCCCTCCAGGTACGTCGCGTCGAACTGGCCGCCGATGACGTGGAACGAGGTGCCCCGGTTGGGGCCGGCGGCCAGCACCCAGATCCGCACCCGCTCCCCGACGCGGGCGCGCAGGGGCTCGTGGTCGTACTGGTTGGCGTGGCCGTTGAACACCACCAGGTCCGGGTCGTCCGAGGCCGCCTTCGCGGCGTCGACCGGGCCGCCCTCCTCGCCGAGGTGGATCTCCGACTGCACCAGCAGGTAGCTGCGGTCCACCTCGGGGAGGTCCGGGGGCTCGATCACGACCGCCCCGAACATGCCGGCGGAGATGTGGGTGGTCATCGGCTCGGTCGAGCAGTGGTACATCCAGATCCCGGCCCGCTCGGCGGTGAACCGGTAGACCAGCTCCTCACCCGGGGGGATCGTGCGCATCGGGCGGTCGGGGGCGAGCGCCCCGGCGTGGAAGTCGATGCTGTGCCCGATCGTCCCGTCGTTGACCAGCCGGATCACGAACTCGTCGCCCACCGTGCCGTGGAGCACCGGGCCGGGCGCGGTGCCCCCGAAGGTCCAGCGCAACTGGGAGGTGCCGGGAGCGACCTCCTGCTCGAGCTCGGAGACCTTGAACGTGTGCCGGTGCACCTCACCCCCCGGTGGGTCCCCCAGGCGGGCGTCGCGGGCCTCGAAGTCCGGGCCGGGCTCGGCGGCCAGGTCCACCTCGGGTACGTCGCCGCCGTCGCCGCCGTCCCCCTCCCGGTGGTCGTGCGCCTCGGCATCCGCGACCGGCGCGGCCCCACCGGTGACGACGACGTCGAGGACCATGCCCATCTGGCGGTGGCCGACGACCGAGCACCACCCCTCGAGGTCGCGGCCGACCACGCCCACGTCCAGGGTCGTGGACTCGCCGGGCGAGAGGCGTCCGGAGTCGGAACCGGAGTCGAGCACCAGGTCGTGCACGTCGGCGGCATCGGTGTTGTGCAGCTCGATCACCAGCCGGTCGCCGGCGGGGACCTCGATCCGGGACGGGGAGAACCGCATGTCCTCGGCCTCCACGCGCACCGTGGTGGTCGAGCCGCTCGCGCCCGCACCGGCGGCGGCCGACACCCCTCCGGTCCCGCCCAGGGCCAGCGGGTCCAGGGCGACACCGACGGTCACGGCCAGGGCCACGGCGGCGAGCCCGGTGACCGCCTGCCCGGCGCGCTGGCCCGCGGGGCGCTCGCCCTCGGCGGCACGAGGCCCGCGTCGCCGGGGCGGCCCACCCGTCTGCGTGGTCGAGTCGTCCGGCGGTCGGTGGGCGGCGCGCACCGTGAGGACCATGAGCGGCAGGAAGGAGGCGAGCCCGCCCAGCACCAGCAGCGACGCCAGGACGCGCACCAGGCTCGGGACGGGCAGCAGGCAGACCAGCAGTGCGGTGTTGACGAGCGTGATGCGCAGGAGCGCGCCGCGGTCCATCACGGCGTTGGCCGCCCGGACGCTCGCGGGTCCGCGGCTGACCGAGACCGGGAGCAGGTAGGACAGCGCCCCCAGCAGCACCTGCGCCCCGAACCCGGCCGCGAGGTACGGCGAGAGCCAGGCGAACCGGTCGGCTGCGACGCCCCAGTCGGGAGCGAGCAGCACTGCGGCCCCGAGGGCGAGGACGGACCCGGCCCACCACAGCACCCCGGCCGCCACCGACAGCGGCGCGAAGGTCCGCGGCGGCTTCCGCCGCGCGGCCCGGACCATCGGGACCGCGGCGAGGGCGAGGCCGGCCACGTAGGCCAGCAGGCCTGCCCCGGCCAGTACCCGCAGGCCGGCCACGGCTCCCGTCGCGGCGACGAGGACCGAGCCGGCCAGGAGCGGCAGGGCCCGCCGCGACGCGCGCTCGGCCCCCTCCGCGATCCGGGTGCGCAGCATGGTGGGCCAGAGGGTCAGCAGCGTGCCGGCGACGGTCAGGCCCATCCAGCCGAGCACGTTGAGGGTCGCGTGCGCGAGCTTCACCTGTTCGTGCGTCGGGTCGCCGAAGCCGTGCGCCAGCGAGGTACCCAGGACGGCCCCGAGCGGCAGGAAGCACGCCGCGGCGACGTAGTAGCGGACGGTGACGGAGAACCGGCCGGGGAGTGCCCGGCGCAGCCGGAGGAACAGGTCCACCCCGTGCCAGCCCACGGCGGCCACGATGGCAGCGGCGCCGACCGTGGTGACCGGCCAGGCCGACCCCAGCACGCCGGCGACCACGACGACGGTGCCGAGGTTGGCCAGCACCAGCCGGACGGACTCCGTACGCCGTTCCCCCGGCACCGCGGGCAGGTGCAGCAGGGCGTCGGTGAAGTACCGGCTCCAGACGAGGATCGCGTGCGTGATCGCCCCGAGCAGCAGCAGGTGGATCATCAGCCACCGGGGTGCGGGCACCCAGGGATGCACCACGGTGCTCACCACGACGAGCAGCAGCCAGATCGCGGCGGGCAGGTCGCGCACCGGACGGAACCGTCGCTCGGCTCGGGGGTTGGGGCTCATGCGGAACCTCCACGGGGTCGGATCGTGGCGCTGGCCGCCGCCACCAGGACGAAGAGCAGCACGGCGGCGATGTTCAGCACCCCGCCGACCTGCCAGGCCTCGCGCGAACCCAGGCCGTCGCCGAGCCACAGCCGGACCACGAGGCCGGTGTGCAGCAGGGCTGCCGGCAGCCACATCGCCGGGTGCCAGGGCAGCGGACGACGCAGCACGGCCGGGAGGATGACCGGCGCGTGGGCCATGATCATCGACACGGTGAAGCCCAGGAACACCGCGTGCACGACCGCGTCGTACCGCTCACCGCCGCTCGCGGGACCGAGGAGCCAGATCGCCCCCGCCACCGCCAGCCAGGCGTAGCCGGCGAGCAGGCAGGCGGCCATGAATCGCGCCAGACCGGAGGCGTGGAGGGTGCGTCGGGCGACGTCGCGGTGGGCCAGCCAGGCGACCAGGGAGAGCAGCGCCCCGCCCAGCAGCGGATGACCGACCTGGGGCCAGAGGAGGCTGGCGAGCACCCCGACCGTGAACGCCGCCGCCAGCACCACGAGCACGGTCCCCGCGCCCGGGCCCAGGGCGAGCCGGGCCAGCTCCAGGCGCTCGCCGGCGATGGTGAGGACCACGAAGCCGGCCAGCCAGGGGAGCAGGGCCGCGACCGGCACCCCGCCCAGCCACAGGATCGCGGCCCCCGCCGCGAGGACGGCCCCCAGGGCCTGCACGAGCACCGCCTCGTCGCGCTGTCGGCGCCACAACGGGAGGTAGACGCCGACCAGGGCGAGCGCCCCGGCCACCAGGCCGGCGGCGCCCAGCTCGCGGGGGAGCGGGGTGAGGAGGACCAGGGAGCCGGCGCCGAGCAGGGCCGGTGCCCCGTGGCCGGTACGCCGCCCCAGGGCCACGGCGCGCTCCAGCGCGACCAGCGTCCCGACGAAGCCGAGCACCAGCACGGGGCCGTGCACGTCGGGCCACCGGAGGGCACCGACCGGGGCCGGCAGCCCGAGCAGGACCAGGGCGGCGTCCAGCCCGGCGAGCAGGGAGGCCGCCGCCGGCAGGACCAGCAGGGCGCGGGGAGGGAGCCCCCGGCGTCCGGCGGCGCCCCGTGCGGACCGCGGTGGTGCCGCCGCGTCCGCGACGAGGGTGTCGGTGCGGCTCATCCGGCCTGCCCGTCCTCGGCCGCGGCCTCGTGGAGGTGGAGCAGGCAGGCACCGGGCTCGGCGAAGGGGACCAGCTCCGCCCGGGTCCCGGCGGCGCCGTACTCGGCCAGGGCCCCGTCGATGAGCCCGGTGTGCACGCTGCAGACGATCTCGGGGTGCTCCTTCGCGGCCTCCAGCAGCGGGCACCGCGTGAGCCGGATGCGGGTGCCGTCGTCCTCCGGCCCGAAGCCGGTCGCGGCCAGCAGGTCGACCACGCGGTCGCGGGCCTGCCGATCGGGGGTGGGCGCCTGCTCGCGAGCCAGGTCGCGTCCCCAGTCCTCGCCGGCGGCTCGCGCGTCGCGCGTGGGGTCGCTGCTGGTCCGGCGCAGCGTGCGGGCCAGGGTGGAGGCGAGGCCGGCGTACTCGGTGTCCACCGCCTGCGTCGCGCTCCACAACCAGGCGGGGCGCCCCCGGCCCCGGGGCTCCGACCTGGTCCGGGTGACCAGGCGGTCGCGCTCCAGCGCCTCGAGGTGTCCGCGCAGCGTGTTCTCGTGCAGGCCGGACCGCATGACGAGGGCCGCGAGCGTGACCGGTTCGGCCTGGGAACGCAGCAGGTCGAGCAGGTTGCGGCGGGTGGCGGAGAGGGGACGGCCGGACCGCGTGCGGAGCTCGTCGGGGGCCGGGCCGAGGGAACGGCGCCGGGGTATGTTTTCCACGGAATAAACTGTAATAAAATCCCCGACAGACCGCCACCGGGACGATCGGTGGCCCGCACCACGTCCTGGAGGACCCGATGAACGATCTCCTGATCGCGAGCAGCGCCGACGACGCCGCGGTCGTGGCCGCCGTCGCCGACCACCACGCCGCCCTGCGGGGCGCGGCGTCCACCCGGGTGGAGCGCCTCCTGGGCGCGGTGGAGGGCCGACAGCAGGATGCGTCCCGGGCCGCCCGGGACGACCTGCTCGCCTGGTGCCAGGACGAGCTGCTCCCGCACGCCCGGGCCGAGGAGGACACGCTGTACGCCGCGGCTGCCGCCCTGCCCGAGGGGCGGTTGCTGGTGGAGGCGATGGTCGCCGAGCACGGCGTGCTCGCCCGCCTCGTCGAGCGCCTCGCGGCCGAGCGGCACCCGGTCCGCGTGGCCGCCGCCGCCCGTGCCCTGCAGGTGCTGCTCGAGGCCCACGTGGCCAAGGAGGACGACCAGGTGCTGCCGTTGCTCGCCGGTGCGCCCGGGGTGGGGTTGTCCGGCCTGGTCGAGGGGCTGCACGAGGTGGTCGGGGGCCACCACCCCGCACCGGCCTCGGACGAGGGCGGGTGCGGGGACGGCTGTGGCTGCGGGGAGGTCGACGGCCCCGGCCTGCCCGAGCTCGACGCGCGTGAGGTGCCGCACGCGATCCGGCACGCCACGATCTTCGGTGCCCTCGACGCGGTCGAGCCCGGCGGCGGGCTGGTGCTCGTGGCTCCGCACGACCCGGTGCCCCTGCTGCAGCAGCTGGAGGCGCGGGCCCCCGGTGCCTTCGCCGTGGACTACCTCGAGCGGGGGCCCGAGGCCTGGCGGCTGGCCTTCCGCCGGCGCCCCGCCTGAGGGGTCAGCCCGCGGGCACCGGGCCCGGGATCAGGCCCACCGCTCGCTCGCCGGGACGTACTCCCGCTGCCGCTCGCCGGTGTAGACCTGCTTGGGGCGGGCGATCTTCTGCCCCTTGTCCTGCACCAGCTCCTCCCACTGGGCCAACCAGCCGGGCGTGCGGCCGATGGCGAAGAGGACGGTGAACATCTCCGGCGGGAACTGGAAGGCCTCGTAGATCAGGCCGGAGTAGAAGTCGACGTTCGGGTAGAGCTTGCGGTCGACGAAGTACTCGTCCTCGAGCGCGATCTTCTCCAGCTCCAGGGCGATGTCGAGCAGCGGGTTGGTCCCGGTGACCTCGAAGACCTCGTCGGCGGACTTCTTGATGATCCGGGCCCGGGGGTCGTAGTTCTTGTAGACCCGGTGGCCGAAGCCCATCAGCCGCTCGTTGCCGTTCTTGACCCCCTCGATGAACTCGGGGATGTTCTCCTTGCCGCCGATGCGGCGCAGCATCCGCAGCACCGCCTCGTTCGCGCCGCCGTGCAGCGGCCCGTACAGCGCGGCCACCCCCGCGGCCACCGCCGAGTAGGGGTCGGTGTGGGAGGAGCCCACCGACCGGACGGCGTTGGCCGAGCAGTTCTGCTCGTGGTCGGCGTGCAGGATGAACAGCA
>CAZRKV010000029.1:0-14485 GCA_964600305.1 uncultured Nocardioides sp.
TAGCGGGGCCGTGGGGCCGACTCGGCGGTCAGCGGTGGACGGCGTCGTAGACCACGCGCTTGGGGATCCCGGCGCGGCGGGCGACGTCGAGGATGGCGGCCTTGCGGGGGGTGCCGGTCTCCTCCAGGTCGGCGACGGCGGCGCGCAGGGAGGCCGGGTCGTCGGCGATCTCGGCGGTGGGGACCGCCCCGGCGACCACGACCGTCACCTCCCCGCGGACCCCGTCGGCGGCCCAGTCGACCAGCTCGGCGAGCGGGCCCCGGCGCACCTCCTCGTGGGTCTTGGTCAGCTCGCGGCAGACCGCGGCGGCCCGGTCCGGGCCGAAGGCGTCCCGCATCGCGGCCAGGGACGCCTGGGTGCGGTGCGGGGCCTCGAAGAAGACCAGCGTGCGCTCCTCGGCGGCCAGCGCGGCCAGCCGGCGCGCCCGCTCGCCGGCCTTGCGCGGCAGGAACCCCTCGAAGCAGAACCGGTCCGAGGGCAGCCCGGAGACCGCGAGCGCGGTCAGCACCGCCGACGGGCCGGGCACCGCGGTCACCGGGACGTCGGCGGCCACCGCCGCCGCGACCAGCCGGTAGCCGGGGTCGGAGACGCTGGGCATGCCGGCATCGGTCACCAGCAGCACCCGCTCGCCGGCCAGCAGCGCGTCCACCAGCCGCGGCGTCCGCGCCTGCTCGTTGCCCTCGAAGTAGGACACCACCCGCCCGGTGACCTCCACGCCCAGGTCACCGGCCAGCCGGCGCAGCCGGCGGGTGTCCTCCGCAGCGACGACGTCGGCCCGCTCCAGCTCCTCGGCGAGGCGGGCCGGCGCGTCGGCCGGCCGCCCGATCGGGGTGCCTGCCAGCACCAGCACGCCGTGGTCAGCCATGGGGCGATCATGTCAGCCGCCCCGGTCGCGCTGGCTACAGTGGCGCAGCGTGAGCGTCCCCGTCGTCGAGCCGACCGGCCCGGGACCGTCGTACGACGGCACCGCGTCGCTGTCCTCGACCGCCGACGGGCGCCCGGTCCCCCCGGCCACCGAGCGGGCCCGCCGCCCGTTGCCCCCGGACCGGCTCGCCGGGTGGCTGACCGCCATCGGCCTGGCCGCGCTCGCCCTGCTCCTGCGGCTGTGGCGCCTGGACAGCCCGCGCGACTTCGCCTTCGACGAGACCTACTACGCCAAGGACGCCTGGTCGCTGCTGCACCACGGCTACGTCACCGAGTACGTCGAGGACGCCGAGGAGCTGCTCGTCGACGGCACCACGACCGGCCTGTTCACCGACGAGCCGTCGATGGTCGTGCACCCCGAGGTCGGCAAGTGGATGATCGCCGCCGGCGAGCACGTGTTCGGCATGGACGCCTTCGGGTGGCGGGTCTCCTCGGCGGTCGTCGGGGCGTTGATGGTCCTGGTGGTGGTCCGCCTGGCGCGCCGCCTCACCGGCTCCACGCTGCTCGGGGGCCTGGCGGGGCTGTTGCTGTGCCTGGACGGGCTGCACCTGGTGATGTCGCGGCTGGCCCTGCTCGACGTGTTCATGGTCTTCTGGCTGGTCTGCGGGGTCGCCGCGATCGTGGCCGACCGCGACCACACCCGGGCCCGGATGGCCGGGGTCGTCGAGGCCGGGCGCCGACCGCGCCTCGGGCCCCTGCAGCCGCTGTGGTTCCGGCCCTGGCTGCTGGCGGCCGGGGTCTGCTTCGGCCTGGCCGTGGGCACCAAGTGGAACGCCCTCTACCCGCTGGCCGCCTTCGGGCTGCTGGTGTGGGCGTGGGACGCCGGTGCTCAGCGCTCCTTCGGCGTGCGGTGGGCGACGCTGAAGACCGCGGTGGTGGGCGGCGTACCGGCGTTCGTGCACCTGGTGCTGGTGGCGCTCGTGGTCTACACCGCCAGCTGGACGGGGTGGCTGGTGCACGCGGAGGAGTACGAGCAGACCTACTCGCTGACCCAGTACACCGAGCACGCGAGCGGCGAGCGGTGGCCGACGGCCGAGGAACCGGACGCCTCCGGTGCCGGCGAGGTCTGGCAGTCGCTGCGGTCGCTGGGCCACTACCACCGGGACCTGCTCGCCTTCCACACCCACTTCCTCGACGACAGCGACCACACCTACGCCTCCGATCCGCTCGGATGGCTGGTGCTCAGCCGCCCGGTCGGCGTCAACGCCGAGCTCGACATCCCGCCCGGCACCCAGGGATGCACCGCCCCCGCCGACAGCGACTGCCTGCGGCAGGTCGTGCTGCTCGGAACACCCGTGCTGTGGTGGGTGGGCGCGGCCGCCCTGCTGTACGCCGTCGTGGCCTGGGTGGCCCGCCGCGACTGGCGGTTCGGGGTACCCGTCGTGGGGGTGGCCTCGACCTGGCTGCCCTGGTTCGCCCACGCCGATCGACCGATCTTCTCCTTCTACGCGATCGCGGTGCTGCCGTTCACGGTGCTCGCCCTGGCCCTGGTCGCCGGCCGCCTGCTCGGGCCCGACCGCCACCCGTCGCCACGGCGTACGGCGGGGGTCGTCGCCGTGGGCACCTTCGTGGTGCTGGTGGTGCTCAACTCCGCCTGGTTCTGGCCGGTGTGGACCAACGAGCTGCTCACCCACTCCGAGTGGCTGCTACGGATGTGGTTCGACCGCTGGATCTGAGCGCCCGGACGGCTCCGTGCCCCTCGTGGGAGCCGCTCTGCGGTTGCTTGACCTGCGTCATGGTCGCCCCGTCGTGCCCGGCCTACCTTCGAGGCATCAGCGCCCACCCCGGCCCCCGGGCCGGACCACGAGAAGGAGCAGGTCGATGACCACCGCAGCCGCCCACACCACCCACACCGTCCTCCGCGCGGAGGGCTTCTCCTGCCCCTCCTGCGTGGGCAAGATCGAGAAGCGCGTCGGGAAGCTCGCCGGCGTCACCTCGGTGAAGGTCAGCTTCGCCTCCGCCCGGATCGAGGTCGACCACGACCCGGAGGTCACCAGCGTCGACGACCTGGTCGCCGCGGTGGCCAAGGCCGGCTACACCGCACGCCCGGCCGCGTTCTGACCGTTCGTCCGCCGAGCCCGGGCCCCTCCCCGCGGAGGGGCCCGCCGGCGTGGGACGGTTCCTGCCCCCGCAGGCGTTAGGTTCGATGGAGGGGAACCACAGGAGGCGATCCATGAGCAGCGACCGGCGACACACCCCGCTGGCGCACGGCTGCGAGGCCCCGCACTCCTGCCCCCGGGGTCTGCGGCTGGAGGTGCTGGCGCACACGCCGTACTTCGCCGACCTGCCGGCGGCGGCGCTGGAGGACATCGACCGTCGGCTGCAGGTGCGCGGGTACCAGGAGGACGAGGTCATCCACCGGGTCGGGACCCCGGCCGACGGGCTGTACCTGCTGGCCCAGGGGCGGGTGAAGGTGGTGCGCCCCACGGCGGAGGGCACCGACGTCGTCATCGACGTGGTCACCCCCGGCCAGATGTTCGGCTCGCTCGCGGCGCTGGGCCACGCGACCTACCCCGACACCGCCCAGGCCCTCACCGTCAGCTGTGCGCTGCGGATCTCCGCCGCCGACTTCCGGGCGGTGCTCGCCGAGCACCCGGACGTGGCCCTGCGGGTGCTCGACGAGGTCGCGACCCGGCTCGAGCACACCCGCGAGCGGGTACGCCGCCTCTCCGGCGGCACCGTCGAGCAGCGGGTCGCCGGGACCCTCCTCGCCCTCGCCGACCAGGTCGGCGAGCGGCGCGGGGACGCGGTGCTGCTCCAGCTGCCCCTCACCCGCAGCGACCTGGCCGCGATGACCGGCACCACCACCGAGTCGGTCAGCCGGACGCTGAGCCGGTTCCGCCGGGACGGGCTCGTGGAGACCGGGCGGCGGTGGACCTCGGTGACCGACCGGGACGGGCTGGAGGCCGTCGCCGGCGCACCCGCGGCGCGCTGACCTGCGGTCGGCCCCGGCCGGCACCGGGGCCCCCGACGACGCGCCCGACGACCTCAGCGGTCGTGGACGGCCCCCACCGCGACGGTCAGCAGCACCGCGGCGTCCTCGAGCGCCTCGAGGTCGTGACGGACCGGGGGGATGAGCAGGAAGTCCCCCGGGCCTCCCTCCCAGGTGTCCCCGTCGGCGTGCAGGGTGACCCGGCCGCGCAGCACCTGCAGGGTGGCCTCGCCGGGGCTCTCGTGCTCACCGAGGCTGCGGCCGCCGGCCAGCGCGATCAGGGTCTGGCGCAGCGCGTGCTCGTGGCCCCCGTGGATCGTGGTGGCGCTGCGGCCGGGCCGGGCGCCGCGGGCCTTCGCGAGCTGCTCGTCGGCGAGGGTGTCGAGGGAGTGGCCGTTCATCTCATCCTCCAGGGGACGGGGCAGGGTCCCTGCCCATCATGCCTCCCGCCGGCCGCAAGCGGTCAGCCGTCCTGCCGCAGGGCCGCGACCTCGTCCTCCAGCTCGGCGACCCGATCGCGCAGGTCGAGCACCTTGACCACCCCGGCGAGGGTCATCCCCTCGTCGGTCAGCGCGACGGCCTCCCGGACCCGTTCGAGCTGGTCACGGCTGTAGCGCCGCTGTCCACCCTCGGAGCGCTCCGGGCTCACGATCCCCCGCTCGTCGAGGCGTCGGAGCACCCCGGGACCGACGTCGAGCAGCTCGGCGGCCTGCCCGATCGTGTAGATCGGGGTCGCGGGGTCGTCCAGCCTGGAGAGATCCGGGTCAGGATTGCGTTCAGCGGGCTCCACACCGGTAAACTTATCGCGACAGCGAAAGGTTTGTTGTCATTCGCCCGTGTCGCATTGTTCCCGAGGATGCATCAACATGGCCCTGCTCTCCCACCCCCGTTCCCACCCGTCCTCCCCCGAGCGACTGCGCGCGCTCCTCGAGCACACCTGGTTGGCCATCGCCCATGTGGCGCTCGGCGCCGCCGAGGCCACCCGACGCCTGATCGGGTGGTACGCCGCCGACCGCACCCGGCTCCGCGCCACGCTGGGTGGGGTGGCCGTGCTGCTGGTGGTGGCCGTGGCGATCGGCCTCGGCGTGGGCTTCGCACTGACCAGGGTGGCGGAGCTGATGGTGGCGACCGTCGAAGGCGCCCTCGCACCCTGACGATCGGCCGCCATCGGGCCGGCGCCGGTCCGGCCTCGCTCCAGGGCCGGCTCAGCGGCCGCTCCACTGCGGTGACCGCTTCTCGGCGAACGCCGCGACCCCCTCGGTCGCGTCCCGGGAGGCGATGACCGGGGCGGCGATCTCGGACTGCCGGGCGAATGCCTCCTCGTGCGTCCAGTCCGCAGCCTGCGCCACGACCTGCTTGCCCACGGCCACGCTCAGCGGCGCGTTCGCGGCGATCCGACCGGCCAGGTCGACGGCGGCCTCGAGGGCCTTGCCCGTGGGCGCGACCTCGTTGACCAACCCCAGGTCCGCGAGCCGCCGGGCCGACATCGGGTCGCCGGTGAGCGCGAGCTCCATCGCGACGTTGCGGGGCAGCCGCTGCGCCAGCCGCAGGACTCCCCCGGCGGCGGCCAGCAGGCCGCGCTTGGGCTCGGGGAGCCCGAGCTGGGCGTCCTCGGCGGCCACCAACAGGTCCGCGGCCAACGCCAGCTCGCAACCACCGGCGAGCGCGGCCCCCTCCACCGCGGCGACGAGGGGCTTGCTCGGCGGCCGCGCGGTCAGGCCGAGCGGGCCGCGGGACTCGCCGTACGGGAGCTCGCCCCGGTTCGCCGCCCGGAGGTCCATGCCGGCCGAGAAGTGACCCTCCGCCCCCGTCAGCACGGCCACCAGCGCCTCCGGGTCGTCCTCGAACCGGTCGATGGCCCGCTCCAGCAGGCGCGCGGTGCGCTCGTCGATCGCGTTGCGCACCTCCGGGCGGTTCAGCGTGATCACCGTGACCGGCCCTCGCTGCTCGACGAGCACCGGTGCGGGCGGCGGATCCGGGAGGCGGCGCCGACCCCGACGGCGTACGACGAGGTCGGTACCGCCGGTGACCTCGACCGTCCACCCCAGCGGGTCGCGGGTGCGGAACTCCTCGACCAGGTCGGGGTCCTCGCTGCGGACCAGCACCCGGTCCCCGCCGGGGGTGAGGGCAATGACCACGACCGCCTCGGGCCCGTCCTCGCGCGACCACGGCACCGTCCAGGCCTCGACCACGGCCTCCCCGTCGTACTCGCGCAGCACCCGGCGGGAGGGCGGGTGGTCGACCGGCGGGTGGAGGTGGGCGTAGGGCTGCGTCGGCGGGGTGGCGGAGTAGATCCCGATCGCGTGCTTGGTGGCGTACCACCCCAGCGAGGTCGACAGGCCGTACGCCGCCGGGTCGGCCCGCAGCAGCGGCACCAGGTTGGCGACTGCGTGCGACCCGTAATTGTTGCCGGGGCCCCCGGCGAAGGTGAGACCGCCGGTGACCGTGAGCGGACGGTCGGGGTCGTCGTCGGGCAGGCCCAGCGCACGGGCGCCGATCTGCACCGCGGAGGGGAAGCAGGAGTAGAGGTCGACGTGGGCCACGTCCTCGATGCCGATGCCCGCGTGGTCCAGCGCGGCACGGCCGATGTCCCGGATCGCCGGCGAGGACGCGAGGTCGGCGCGCTCGGAGACGAACCACTCGTCGGCGCCCCAGGCGCCGGCGTGCACGAAGACCCACTTGTCCTGCGGGACACCCGCGGCCTCGGCCGCCGCGGCCGACATCAGCACCAGGCCGGTGCCCTGGTCCACCTGGAGGTTGGCGCACATGAGCTTGGTGTAGGGCTCGGAGACCATCCGGTTCGACGGGGTCGGCCCCGCGATCTCCTCCGGCGACACGGCCGTCGCCTGCCACGCCCAGGGGTTGCGGGCGGCCACCTCGGAGAAGCGCGACCACAGGCGGGCGATCGCGGCGCGGTGCTCGTCCGGCGTCCGGCCGGTGGCGCGGCGCACGGCGGTCTCCATGAGGGCGTACATGTAGATCGGCGCGCCGAGGCCCACGGCGGTCTCGGCGTCGTTGTTGGGGCGCCGGTCGGTCCCGACGGTGTCGGTCGGGGCGACGCCCTCGGCCTGGACCGGCCAGTCGGGGGCCGCTCCCCCGGCCTGCAGCGAGGAGAGGGTCGCGCCGGACTCGGCGCCGACGACCAGCGCCACCTGCGAGTCCCCGTCCGCGATCAGCTGGGCGGCGTGGTTCACCAGCAGCTGGGCCCCGTCGCCGCCGTACGGGCTGGAGGCGACGGTGCGACCCGGCCGCGCCCCGACACGCTCGGCCACCAGGGCGCCGGCGTCGGCGTAGGTCCACGAGGCGCTGGGCACCGCCAGGACGGCGTCGGCCTCGGCCAGGACCCCGGGCGCGGCGGCGTCCCCGGCAGCCCGGCGCAGGGCCTCGACCGCCAGGGTCGCGGGGTCCGCGGCGGGGTCAGGGGTACGCCGCATCGCCTGCCCGGCTCCCACCAGGACCGGGGTGGTGGCCGGGACCGTCGTACCGCTGGCCCGGTGCAGGACCGGGCGGCTGCCGGGGGCCCCGAGCACGGTGGCCTCGAGGCGGGCGAGGGACTCCTCGAGCTCGCCGGCGAGGCTGCGCACGATCGAGGCGCCGAGCGGGCCGCGGACCGGCTGCCCGTCCAGTCCGGCGTGCAGCGCCACCCGCGTCGCGTCCCCCTCCCGGGCGAGGGTGATGCCGAGCCCGAGGACCAGGCCCATCGGGCCCTTCCCGCGCAGCACCAGGCCCTCGTCGGTGACCTCCTCGACCGTCCACCGGAGGTCGGCGGGGATGTCCATGATCGCGGCGTGCTGGACGAAGGAGGCGCCGACCTCGGCGGTCGTGGGCTCCTCGTCGCGCCAGCCGGTGTGCAGGGTCAGCCAGTCGGCGATCCGGGCGAGGTCGGTCAGCACGTCCACGACGGCCTCGGGGTCGGCCGGCACCGAGCGGGTCGCGGAGACGGTGTGGACGAACCCGGCGAGCCAGTCCGGCGCCCCCTCCTCCGGGGCTCCCGGGGCCGCCTTCCGGGTCCCGGGCAGCAGCCCGCCGGCGACGTCGAGGACGAGCCGCGGGTCGGAGGCCAGCCGACGCACCAGGCCGGCCGTGCCGGTGAGCTGGGCGCGCAGTCGGGCGGCATCGCGGGGGGACGGGATCACGTGGGGTCCTCTCAGTGGGGTGGAGCGGGCTGGTCGAGCAGGGTGCGCAGGGCGCGCTTCCAGGCGCCGAGGGTGGCGGCCTGGTCGCGGGGCCGGGCGCCGGCGAGGCCGGTCAGGGAGAGCCCGGTGAGCAGCTGCACGGTGAAGGCGACGGCCTCGGGCACGCGGGGGTCCCCGGGGGCCACCTCCCCGAGCGCGGACTCGAGGCCGGCCTGGATGGTGCCGAGGACGCCGGGCTGGGCACGCGTGAGCGCCTCGCGCAGGTCGGTGTCGTGGCGGGCGGCGACCCAGAGCTCGAGCACCGCGTGGAAGGCCGGGCTGGACAGGTCCGCCCAGACCGCGTCCACCAGGGCGTCGATCCGTCCCTCACCCGGGGGGACGTCGGCGGCGGCGGTGGCGGCGGCGTCCACGCGCTCGATGATCAGGTGGGAGACGGCGGCCGCGACCAGGTCGGCCCGGGTCGGATAGTGGTGCAGCAGCGTTCCCCGGGCCAGACCGGACCGACGCTGGACCTCGCCGATGGTCAGGCCGGCGTACCCCTGCTCCAGCAGGCAGGCCACCGCGGCCGAGACCAGGGCGGCACGGGTGGTCGCGCGGCGTTCGGCCTGGGTACGGCGGGTCCGGGTCGGGGTCACGCACGAACAGTACGACCGGACGGTTTCTTGCACAAGGCGGGCCCGACACACCGATACTCCGTGACGTTCGAGCGGCCGGTCGCGCGTGTCGGCGACCCGAACGTCACGGAGTATCGGGGAGGGGTCAGGAGGAGTGGACGGCCGGCTCCCGGTCCTCCTCCTCACGACGGTCGCGCCGCTGGCTCCGCCAGGCCCACAGCCCGGCGAGGAGCGCGATGGCGGCGGGCAGGACCCAGACGGGGACCTGGCCGACGACCCGATCCACCCAGTCCTGGGCGGCGAACTCGAGGTCGCCGGAGTCGCCCATGCCCAGGAACCCGGTGATCCCGGCGGTGCCGTCGAAGAGCAGGAAGAGCACCCCGATCACGATGAACAGGACGCCGGACACCAGGGAGGTGGTGTGGACCCGCACCGGACCCACCTGCACCATCCGGCCACGCAGGAAGCCCCGCTGGCCGAGGTCGAAGCGGTCCCACAGCGCCGCCAGGACGAACAGGGGCGCGGCCATGCCGGCGGCGTACACCGCGAGCAGCGCTCCCCCGGCCAGCGGCGAGTCACTGGTGGCGGCCAGCGTCAGGATCGCACCCAGGACCGGGCCGGAGCAGAACCCGGCCAGGCCGTAGACCGCCCCGAGGACGACGACGGACACCCAGCCGGTGCCCTCCCCGCCACGACCGGCGGCCCAGGCCTGGAGCCGGTCGGCGAACGGGAACGCGAACCCCTTGCCGAGGAGCATCAGCACGCCCATGCCGATGATCGTCCAGCCCGCGACCGCCACCAGCGTCGCGCGATGGCCGTAGAACAGGGCCGAGGCCGCACCCGCACCGGTCCCCAGCGGGACCAGCGTGATCAGCAGGCCGCCGTAGAAGGCCAGCGTGCGCAGCAGCAGCGCCGACCGGGAGGCGAACGCGTAGGCGAAGAACGAGGGGAGCAGCAGCGCACTGCACGGGGAGAGCAGTGCCAGCACCCCGGCGGCGAAGGCCGTGAGGATCCCGACCTCGGTCACTCGCCCTGTCCTTCCTGCTCTGCCTCCTCCAGGGCGCTGTCGATGGCCTGGCGGAAGACCTTCGTGGGCTGGGCGCCGATGATCGGCTGGCCGTTGACCAGGAACGCCGGCGTGCCGGTGACACCGATCTGCTGACCCTCGGTGAAGTCGGCCTGCACCGCGTTGAAGGTCTCCTCGGAGTTGATGTCCTCGCGGAACTGGTCGGTGTCCAGGCCGACCTCGCCGGCGACCTCGACGAGGGCGTCCTCGGTCCACTTGCCGGTGTTCGGCGCGGGCTGCTCGTCGAACAGCGCGTCGTGGTAGGTCCAGAACTCGTCCTGCGCGGCGGCGGCCCGCCCGGCGTGGGCGGCCCGCGTGGATTCCTCACCCAGGTACGGGAAGTCCCGCCACTCCATGCGCAGCAGCCCCTCGTCGACGTACTCCTCGATCAGGACCGGCTCGGTCTCGGCCGCGAACTTCCCGCAGTAGGGGCACTGGAACTCGGAGAAGTTGACCAGCACCACGGGTGCGTCGACGTCCCCCATCGCGAGGGGGTCGCCCTCGTCCCGGCGGGCCAGCGCCGCGAGCGGGTCCTCCCCCTCCTCCGACGGGGCGACCTCCGTGGCCGAGGCCGGCTCCTCGGAGTCGCCGGAGCCACCCGAGGACAGCATCGGGGCGACGCCGATGATCGCGGCGACGAGCGCCGCCACCAGCGCGACCACCGCCAGCGTGCGCGTGCGTCGGGACTTGTCGGACATCAAACACTCCTCGGGGAGCTCGTGGGGGTGGTCGTGGGGATGCCGGTGCGGCAGGCGACCTCGCCGCGCAGGCGCACGACGAGCGCCCCGGCCAGGAGCACGACGGCGAGCAGCTGCAGCACCGGCTGGATCGGCTCGAACCAGGTGAGCGCGCCGGCCGTGCCGAGCGCGAGCAGGACGAGCTTGTTGCAGATCGGACAGCCGACGGCGAAGAAGGTGAGCACGCCGCCCACCGCACCGCCCCGCCGGGCGCGCGCCTGGTCGGGCTGGTCCGGTCCGTCGGACCCGGGACGGGCCACGTAGGTCGCCACCAGCAGGCCGGCGAGCACCGAGGAGACGATCAGGGCCGGCCAGGCCCACCAGGTCGGCGGGATCATCCGGGTGAACAGGGGGTTGTCGATCAGGGCGGTGGGGACGGCGATGACCAGCCCGAAGCCCAGGGCCACGGCGGCCGCGGCCCACCAGCGCCGGGCCGGCCAGGTGCCCATCACGGCGAGCACGTCCTTCATGCGACCCCCTCCTCGATCGGCAGTCCGGCCAGCCGCCACTCGGTCATCCCGGCCTCGAGCCGGCGGGCCGCGCGCCCCTCGGCGCGCAGCAACCGGACGGCGTCGTTGGCCATGACGCACCAGGCGCCACGGCAGTAGGCGACCACCTCCACCTCGGGATCGAGCGCGTCGAGGTGGTCGGTGAGCTCGTCGAAGGGCACGTGCAGGGCGCCGGGGAGGTGGCCGGCGTCGTACTCGGCCGTGGGACGGACGTCGACGACCTGCACCTCGCCGGTGCGCATGCGCTCGACGAGCTCCTCGCGGCTGACCTCGTCGACGTCGGGGACGTCGAGCCCGTTGATGCCGAGGTACGACGCGAGCGCGCGCTCGACGTCGGGCGAGTGCTCCTGGGCGACCGCCCGCATCGCGGTGTAGAGCCGGACCACGTCGTCATCGGCGAGGCGGTAGTGGATCCGGGTCCCCTCGCGCCGGGTGCGGACGAGGTGGGACAGCTTGAGCACCTGCAGGTGGGCCGACACCGTGCTCAGGCCCATCCCGGCCTCCGCGGCCAGGGCCTCGACCGTGCGCTCACCCTGCGTGAGCAGCTCGATCAGCGCCAGCCGGCGGGCGCTGCTGAAGGCCTTGCCCACGACCGCGAGACGGTCGAAGAGCTCGGCGAGGGATTCGTCCATCACTCCTCCAAAGAACTTTGGAATAGCGTACACGCAGCCCGATCCGGTCCCACCTCCGATGGCCCGTCCCATGGCACCGGACCTCGGGTGGCGGTCGCTTCAGCCCCGGGGCGAGGGGGTCCTCAAGGTCTCTGCAGCGACCCGCCCGGCGGTGGCGGTCTCGGCGATGAATTCGGCGATCAGCTCCAGCTCGGCCGCCGAGAAGCGCGCGCAGACGTCGTCCATCGCGGCATTCATGCCGGCCAGGTGCCCGGCCAGCTCGCGAGCCCGTCCGGGCAGCGCGCGCACCTCGACCCGTCGGCGGTCCGGCGCCGCGGGATCGCGTTCCCGCTCGATCCACCCACCACGCTCGAGGCGGTCCAGCACGCCGGTCAGCGTCGCCGGATGGATGCCGGTCAGTCGCGAGAGCTCGGACGGGGTCAGGGGTCCGCGGAGGCCGATCACGTCGAGGCAGTCCAGGTCCGCCCCCTTCAGGGAGACACGCTCGCCGACCTCGTGGTTCAGCACCCCCAGGGAGCTGCGCAGCCCTCGCAACGAGTGCTTCACCCGGGCGACCTGACGCCGGTGCCGGCGCCGCTCTTCCCCATTTGATTCGAAACTCATATGATCTTGACTCCAAGTAGTCTCGTTCAGATACTAACTCTACCGAGGGGAAGCCATGGTTCCCGAGCCCACCACGCACCGATACCGGCCCGGGGACGTCGTCCCCGGTCGGAGCCTGACCACGATCGCGGACGAGCCGGTGGCCGTCCCGGACCCGGAACGCCTGGTCCACCTGCAGTTCCGGCGGTTCGCGTCCTGCCCCATCTGCAACGTGCACCTGCGGACGTTCGCGCGTCGACACGACGAGCTGCTCGCGGCCGGCGTACGGGAGGTTGCGGTGTTCCACTCCGACGTCGCGGCCATGCTGCCGCACCAGGCGGAGCTGCCGTTCGCCTCGATCGCCGACCCGGACTACCAGCTGTACGACGAGTTCGGGGTCGAGTTCTCACTCCGGGCGGTCCTCGACCCGCGGGCGTGGACGGCGCCTCTCAAGCCGGCCGCGTGGACAGTGGGCTTCCGCGAGGCGCGGTCGCCCGGCGGGCGGTTCTTCTCCCTCCGTGGTCAGACGGTGCGGGGCATGCCCGCGGAGCTCCTGATCGGTCCGGACGGCGTGGTGCTCGCGTCGAAGTACGGCCGGCACGCGAACGACCAGTGGAGCGTCGACGACGTGCTCGAGCTGGCTGTCCGAGCGACCCGCTCCGGGAGCCGGACGACCTGATCTCCCGTGCACCCCGGGCACACCGACGGCGACCACAGGATCGCTGGGGTCCGTCCGTGCGGGCCCACGTCTAGGCTGTCGGCCGATGGCCGCACCGGAGCTGGCCCGCCGCCTGGGCACGCCGGACGCCGTGCTCATCGGGCTCGGCTCGATGGTCGGGGCGGGGGTGTTCACCGCGTTCGCCCCGGCCGCCCGGGCCGCCGGAGCCGGGCTGCTGGTCGGGCTGGCGATCGCCGCGGTGGTGGCCTACGCGAACGCCACGTCCTCGGCCCAGCTGGCCGCCCAGTACCCCACCTCGGGTGGGACCTACGTGTACGGCCGGGAGCGGCTCGGACCGTGGTGGGGGTTCGTCGCCGGGTGGGGCTTCGTGGTCGGCAAGACGGCCAGCTGTGCGGCGATGGCGCTGGCGTTCGCGGCGTACGCCGCTCCCCCGGCCTGGCAGCGCCCGGTCGCCGTGGCCGCGGTGGTCGGGCTGGCAGCGGTCAACTACCGCGGCATCACCCGCACCGCCCGGCTGACCCGGCTGGTCGTGGTGGTGGCCCTCGTCTCCCTCGGGGTGGTGGTCGTGGTCGGCGTGGTGGGTGCCCCGGCCGGCTTCTCCCCCGGGGCCCTCGCGCCGCGGGAGGCCGACGCGTACGGCGTGCTGCAGTCCGCGGGGTTGCTCTTCTTCGCCTTCGCGGGGTACGCGCGGATCGCGACCCTGGGCGAGGAGGTGCGCGACCCGGCGCGGACCATCCCCCGGGCGATCCAGATCGCGCTGGCACTCGTCCTGGCGATCTACGCGGCGGTCGCGGTGGCCCTCCTGGGCGTGCTCGGTGACGCGGAGGTCGGCGCGAGCGCCGCGCCCCTCGCGGCGCTCGCGGACGCGACGGGTCGGGACTGGGTCGGGCCGATCGTCCGGGTCGGGGCGGCCGCGGCCTCGCTCGGGGCGCTGCTCGCCCTGCTCGCCGGCGTCGGCCGCACCAGCCTGGCGATGGCTCGGGAGGGGGACCTGCCGCGCTGGCTGGCCGCCGTGCACCCCTGGTACCGGGTCCCGCACCGGGCCGAGGTGGCCGTCGCGGTGGTGGCCTGCGTGCTGGTGCTGGCGGTGGACCTGCGCGGGGCGATCGGGTTCTCCTCGTTCGGCGTCCTCGTCTACTACCTGGTGGCGAACCTGGCGGCCCGCACCCAGGGCCGGGAGCACCGCCGGTTCCCGCGGGGACTGCAGCTGATCGGGGCCGCCGGGTGCGGGGTGCTCGTCGTGACCCTCCCGCCCCCGGCCGTGCTCACCGGACTGGCCGTGCTCGTGGTCGGCGTGGCGCTGCGGTGGTGGCGGGTCCGTCCCACGTCGCGGACAGCGTCCGGATCTCGCCCGGACGACGGCTAAGGTCGTCCACGCCCTATCGAGAGCGGCCGAGAGACCTGGCTCGACGACGCCGCAGCAACCCCCGGAGACGGTGCGGGTGCTACCGCCAGGAGCGATGGAGGAGAGATCGTGCTGGACACGCACGCGCCGGACCCCGGCCTGGTGCAACGGCGCCACATCGACCTGTGCCGCACCCAGGCGTCGGGTTGTCAGCCCGCCTGACACCCGGACGCACCACCCAGGCACACCGAGACACCGAGATCGACGGCGCCCGTCGCCGCAGGAGGAACACCCATGACCACGGACACCACCCTCGAGACCACCACCGA